>NZ_FQUI01000030.1 GCF_900129175.1 Marinitoga hydrogenitolerans DSM 16785 | reverse complement strand
GATAATAAACTCTTTAAAATTTTTTATATTCTTAAACAACTCAGTGATGAGTTTTTTTCTTGCTATGAAAAATAAGCAGCCTCCGTCAGAAGACATACCTTCGGTAGTATAATATAAACTGTGTAAAAATAAAAAAAGGAAGAGAAAAATAAAAAGAAAGTGAAAAGAATGATATTTGGTGGAGGGATCACAATGCCAAGGAAAAGGAAAGAAAAAAATGAAAAATTCTTGGTAAGGTTAGAGGTGTAAAGGATATTTTAATTGCTTCTGTTGATGGATTAACAGGTTTTTGGGATAAGCTATCAGCTTACTTTAAATATTCAGGACCTATTAGAAAGCTGATATATACCACAAATCCCATAGAAAATGTACATAGACAATTTAGAAAAATAACAAAAAATAAAAGTGGATTCCCAACAGATGAATCATTAATAAAAGCAATATATCTTGCAGCAATGAGAGTAACAGAAAAATGGACTGGTAGAATCAGAGATTGGGAACAAATATTAAATGAACTTAGAATATATTTTGGAGATGATAGAGTGCCTATATTTTAAAAAAGATATTTAGAAAAATTAGATAAAATCACAATTGAATATTAAACTCATTTTGAAAAGTGAATATTACTTAAACCACTGCACAGAAATGTGCACAAAAGGATAAGAACAAAAAATTGAATATTCATTAAAAAGAAAAATTCTCAACTAAAATCTAACACAAAAATTATTATAAACACTATGGAATTATAACTCTAACATTTAAATTTCACAAAATATATTAATTTTACGAAAAACTAAGAAAAAACTTTATAATTAACGATATTTTATGATAATAGTATATAATTAGATATTATCAATTTATACAGAATTTTGGATAGTCCCTCCAATAGATATAGAAAACATTTATAATTTATAGTAGCTCCCATGTTTTTTTTATTTTTATTACGATATCCAAGCACATACAACAACGCCAGGAGTTATTCCTGGCGTTGTCTATTTAATTGAAAATATCTATTAATTTAATTAGATGAATTTTTAAGAAGGTTAATAGCCTCTTCAAGAGTAATATCAAAGATATTGTTAGTTAAATCTTCAATTGTTTTTATATCCAAGTAATCAAGGTTATTTAAGTATGGAACAATATTATCTCCAAATTTTTTGAATAAAAGACTTTTTGCGATTGTTTTTTCGCCTTCAAATTTTCCTTTTTCAATTCCTTTTTCAATTCCTTTCTCAATACCCTTCTCAAAGCCCTTCTCAATTCCTTTTTCAAAGCTTTCCTTTAACGATTCATCTATTGCTTTTACAAAGTTTTCAAACATTCGAAATTCCTCCTCTCCACTTTCAATGTTTATCTCTATATTTTCAATTCTATTCTTTTGACTCAATACTATTAAGAATTTGTTCAAATATTCGGTGAATTTTTTCTTTTCATCTTTTGGTAAGCCTTTAAATGCTTTTTCTATCTCTTGAAACGCTTCTTTTATATTTTTTTTATCTGTTTTATCTATGCTCAATAATAATCCTAATGCATTTTTTATATCAATTAACCTTTTTCTATCTATTTGAGATAAATCTATTAATTCATATTTAAATCTTGGTGTATATATATCAAATAATTGCCAGTTTTGTATTTTTTCCATATACCAAATTTCTGCTGTCCATTTCCTTTTACCATTATAGAATACAACTGGTATTATTGGCGGTAATTTAAATCCTTTGTTTTTCGATTTATGTCTGTTTATATAATTTCTCCATATTCTAACCATATATTCCAATATCCTGAATTGCATTAAATAATCTATTGATGATTGATGTTCAAGTAATAGAAAAAGATATAAATCATTATTATCATAATTAATTTTAAATAAAATATCAGATTCTTTGTCTCCATAGTTTAAATCGGTAAATTTAGTTTTTTCAATGGTAATTTTATCAGGAGTGATATTGAATTTTTTTAATGATGGTAGAAACAAATTGATAAATTCAATAATCATATCTTTGTCTTGAAATATTTCTTTGAATAGTTGATCATATAGTCCCATATTTTTCACCTTCTGATATTTTATTTCTTTTCTATTATATCATAATTGGATTAAATAAAAATATGATAAAGATGTATTGATTTCTATCTTTTTTTGTACTAACCTTGAATCAAGGAGTGCCTTTTTTTATTTTTACTATTTGGACACTTTATTTGCTTTTATGCTTCTTCTTTTTAATTTTATCTTTATATTTTCTTTATTGATTTTACTCATTTTTTTTGTTAAAATACTTATAGTCCTAAAAAAATCAATCTCGCCCTCATAGTTCAACGGATAGAACGGCGGATTCCTAATCCGCAAATGGAGGTTCGATTCCTCCTGGGGGCACCAGTATTAATCCGGGAAGTTCCCGGATTTTTTGTTATTTCTCTTTTCTATAAACTAAAATAGAAGTAAGATATTTTATAAAAACAAATCAAACACAGAGATAAGAAGGTGAAAAAATGTGGTATCCTGGCCATATAAAAAAAGCAAAAGGAAAAATTAAAACATATTTAAAAACTGTTCAGGGAATACTGGAATTAGTTGATGCAAGAGCTCCTTATGCAAGTAGAGCTTATGAATATGATGACCTGTTTAAAAATAAAGAAAGAATTATTCTTTTTAACAAAATTGACATTGCTGATGAAAGCAAGCTAAAATTCTGGGAAAAATATTATAGAGATAAAGGATATAAAGTTTTAAAAACAGCTTTAAAAAAAGTAAGTGTAAGAAGTTTTTTAACAAAAATAGTTTATAAATCGTTTCCAAAAAAGTTTAGCGAATTGAGGGTAATGGTTGCTGGTATACCAAATGTTGGAAAATCAACCTTAATTAATAGTATAAAAGGGAAAAAAGCTTTAAGGGTGGGCAATACCCCAGGAATTACAAGAGGCCTTCAATGGATAAGTGTTAACAATCAATTTATGTTACTCGATACACCAGGTATTTTATATAGTGAAATATACAATAAAAAAATATTATATAAACTTATATTAATAGGTTCAATTAAACCAGAAGAAGATGAAAAAGAATTTGCAATAGAATATGGTTTCAACTTTTTTAAAGAAAAATATCCAGATATAATTAAAAAAGCTTTAAAATCAGATAGTATTCCTGAAGATCATATAAAATTTCTTGAATTATTCGCTAAAAGAAGAAATTTTATTGCTACTGGTAATACTTACGATATTGAAAGAGCTATGAGTACTTTTTTAAAAGAATTGTCAGATGGAAAATATGGAAAAGTTGTATACGATTATCCTGAGGATTATGATATTTTAAAGTGAGGGATTTTTTATTCTAAATGGCATTAAATTTTTTAATTTTGGGATTATAAAAGAATTAACAAAAACAAAAAATATAAAAACATTAATTGCCTTAATAGAGGCAATAGATGAGGATATTATTCAATTAAAAATAGATAAAAATAAAAGGATAATTATTGAAAATCCAAAATTACCAGAAAACATAAAAGCTGGAGATTATATTAATGTTATCGATGAAAAAAGCAAAAATACTAATATTACACAGGCAAAAGAACTTTTATTTATTATAGAAAATCAAAATATCAAAGAATCTGAAAAAGAATATTCTTTGAAATTTCCTTTATTAAATGAAAATATAGAATTAAAATTAATTGGCAACATAAAAAGTCCACAAATAAAAAATTTTATAACTTGGTTAGGAAAATTTATTAAAAACATTTTTCCAAAGAATTATAATCTCTCAGAAAAATATAATATCACTCCCGATAATAAAAAAAACATTAATAGTGCTAATAATTTTATTAAAACCTTTATAAAAGAAATTGCAAAAAGTATCATAGAAAACAAAAGTTTAAAGATCCCTGATCCTAATGACAGCGCAAAAATCATAAATAAAATGATTAAAAATACAATTTTAATAAACAAAGAAAAAGAACCAACGGATATACTCAAAAACATTACAAATCAAAATAATGATCAAATTGTAAAAAATAAAAAAAATGAGAATTTTATAGAATTTGAAAAAAAGGACGTAAATTCCTTAAATATAAACGAAAACAATAAAAAAAATGAAAAAAGCAATAAGATTCCACATAAATCAAAAACAGACGAAAAAGCATATTATATAAAAACACAAAAAAACGAAATATTTCATAAAGCATTGAATGCATATAAAAACTTTTCACAATTTGAATCTATTCAAGAACCAAACTTCGTATTTTTTCAATTATTTGGAATGCCTATTTTTTTAAATATTAGCGATGAAATAGATTATGAAAAACAACAGCAAAAAAAGATAAAAAGAATAGCTTTTTCTTTTATTTCTAATAAATTTGGTTTGATAAATAGCATTATATATAAGAAAGACAATTCCATAACAATTAATTTTAATATAGAAAGGAATATTGATGATTTTAAAAATAATATAAATCATTTAATTAATGAAATAGAAAAAGATAGTATTAAAATTAATGCTTTACAAATCAACACTTTAGAAAATACAGAAAAATTAAATAAGAAGGGATTATATGGATAAAAAAGTTGTGGCTATAAAATATGAAGAATTTAAAGATGAGGTCCCGACTGTAATTGCCAAAGGTATAGGAAAAATCGCTGATAAAATCATTGAAATTTCCAAAGAAAATAATATACCTATCTTGAAAAATACAAAAACTGTAAATGAATTGTATAGCCTTGATATACCTTCAGACATTCCTGAAGAAATGTATTTTATTGTTGCTAAAATAATTGCATATGTTATGGAACTCAATGAAAAAAGGGAGGAAAAATCATGGGATTAAAATACGCTATTGTCTATTTAGATTTAAAACCAGAATATGCAAAATTATATAATTTGCCTGTAAAAATGCCAATATTAGTAGATGATATGAAAAACATTACAGATAAAAACAAATTACCTCTTAACGTTATTTTAAGAGGATTAGAAGCACAATATGAAATTTCAAAAGATGAATATTATAAAAGTTATCTCGTATATTTTTATTATGAGGCATTTAAAGATGCTTTAAACAAAAATGATTTTGAAAATGCAAACTTATATTTAAATAAAGCAAAGAAAATTGGTGGAGAAGATTATAGATTTAATTTCTATAGATCACTTTTGCTAAAAAAAAGCGGACAAGATGAGTTAGCAGAATTGGAATTAAAAGAATCTATAGTAAAAAATCCAAATTTTTATCTCGGTCATTTTGAATTGGGAAATTTAATGTTTGAAAGAAAAATTTATGAAGAAGCTCTTGAAGCTTATAAAAATGCTTTAGAATTAAATCCGGAATTCATTATTCCTCGTTTAAAAATTGCTGATATATATATTGAAAATGGATTGTTTTCTGAAGCAATAGAGGAACTTAATACTATATTAAAAAAAGATCCTGAATTTCCCGCTGCTTATGTAAGATTAGGAATATTATTTAATCAACTACAAAGATTTGAAGATGCTATCAAAATACAGGAAAAAGGCTTGGCAAAAGATCCTGAAAATTATGAATTGCTATATAACATAGCTTATACATATGCAAAACTCGGAAGACATATAGAAGCAACCAAAAAATTAGAAAAGGCTGCAGATATTTATGAAGAAGACTTTATACTTCATGAATTATCTATATCTTATAGAAATATTGGTGAATATATAAAGGCGTATGAAACAGCGAAAAAAGCTTTAGAAATCGCTAAAGAAGAGAATAAAAATCTAATTCTATTATTATTGGTAAAATTATCTGCTATTATTGGAGATATTGAAAGTACAAAAAAATATTATGAAATGTTAAAAAATACAGAATTTGAAATATCTGCAAAAACATTTTATATGTTTTCACTTTTATCCAATGATGAAATAGACATTGCAAAAAAGATATCTATTGAATTAAATAATTATGGAATGTATGGAAATATGCCTTTAATAATAGATAATATTGACTCTTATCTTGATTATTTAGAAAATATTGCTGATAAAAATTATGTGGAATCTTTGATAAATTCTTTTGATGAATATGGTGAAATTGACAAATTAGGATTATACAGAAATTTAAAGAAAAATAATATAGAGATAATGAATCTTATAAAAGAGGAGCCAAGTGAGGATATTGATGGTATTGAATTATTATTAAATGCATATTTATTAAGTGGTATAGATTATGGACTTTCCGAAAGAGTATCAACGCTTTTAACAAAATATATATGGAAAGATGGAAAAGGAATCTTGATTTCACGATTTTTATTAAGATTTTATCAAGATAGAGTATTTGGTAATTTAAGCAGTTTAGATGTTTTTGTTAACGACATAATAGAAGAAATGAAAGATTTGCACTTTGAACTAGCTCGGTTCATTTCTGATTATGAATTAAACCTTATAGACTTTGATACGCTTTTAGAGTATTCCATTGACTCTTTTGAAAACATAATTATTGTATTATTATCTTATATGCATATCCAACCAACTTTAGAAGAAATTCAAAACTCTAAATTTGAAGATTTGAAAGTTGAAAAATTAATCCTTTGGGCATCAGAGCTTGATAATTTAATAAAAACACTAAAATAAAGATATCGGGGAGGATTTTATATGAAAAAAGTTGTTTATTTAATATTGTTTTTTATCATTCTTTTTTCTTTCACAAATTGCACACTAAAAGAGGATAAAAAACCTATAATACAATTAATTGAACCAACTTCAAATTTAATTGATAGTAGTTTTAATTTGAAATTTAAGATTTCTGATGATATTTATTTAAAAAATTGGGAAATATCTATAGATAACCAGATAATTAGTGCATTAAAATTTGATAGAATAAGCGAAAATGAAATAGAAGTAAGTTCTTTAGAACCATATAAAATAGATAATATACCAGATGGAAAAATATTGAATATTATAATTTCTGCAGAAGATAATATAGGTAATAAAACCTCTCTGAAAAAAGAATTAAAAGTAGGGCGAAAACCAGAAATAAAATTATTACCTTCTGAAAATATTTACGATACTGTCGAAGGAACATTTAATATTCAAGCATATATAAAAGATATTGATGTTGAAAGTTACGCTGATATTGCTGATTATAATTTGAGCATTTCAAATAATGATAATTTAATTTATTATTTGTCAGCTCCCCAATCTGTAAAGGATGGAACTTATGATATTGATGCTACTTTAATTTCAACAGATTTTAATGCTTATGATTATCCAATAGGTGACTCCTTAGATTTATATATTTCTGTAACAGATAGAGCATCTAATACAACTATTTATGAAAAATCAATTAAAATTGGAGGAGAAGCTCCTATAATTAAAATTCTCGAACCTAATAAATATTCAACCGCATCTACCACTTTAACTGTTATTGCTGAAATTACAGATGACGTTGAAATAAAAGATATTAAATTAATAGTAAACAACGAAGATAAAACTGTTGAGAGTACTTTATACATGGAATCTTTAGACTCTACAAAATTAAACATAGATGAATTTAAAAATTATTCATATATAAAAAAGGTTTATATAAAAAATGATAAAATTGAATTACCTTTAAATGAGAGTATAATTGAAATTAAAGCTGAAGATCGCGCAGGAAATACTATATCTAGAGGATTCAAAATTATAATATCTACTGAAAATATAAATTCACCAACAAAATCATTTAAAATAATAAAAGTGTGGTGATAACATCAAAAAATTTATCAATATATTTATTTTTCTTTTTATAACATTTATATCATTTTCAAATATAAATTTTACTTCTGTTTATCCGAAAAACAATCAAGAAAACATCTCACCAACATCATTAATTTTAAAATGGACTACAAGTAGTGATAAAAAATTAATGTATGATATATATTTAGGGGAGAAAACAACTCCCCCTTTGTATCGTGCTAATATCCCTACTAATATTTATCCAATAAAATTATTAAAGCCAAATACTACATATTATTGGAAAATCATCGCAAAAGATGCTGATAAAACCTATGAAAGCCCAGTATGGTCATTTAAAACACGAAATTTTTCAAATGGCGAATTAATATGGGTATCTTTTATTGGAAACAACAGAGAAATTTTATATTCTAAAAATATTATTTTTAATATTTATCAAGATACTATTGAAGCTTATAATGAAAAAAAAGATTTAATATATAAAATTACAGATACCTTTTTCGATGTTGCCTTAAACGAAAATTACATTTATTTACTTCAAAAAAATGAAATAAAATTATATACATTAAATGATGGAATATATAAAGAAAGTATACCTATTGACAAAACATATACTCACATAAAACTGATTAATAATTATATTTTACTTTATTCTGATAATACTTTAGATATATATAACTTGAAAGATAAAATTATAAGTTTAAATTTCAATGAAAAAATTAAAGATGTTTATACATTTAAAAATGCATTTGTTGTTGACCTTGAAAACAAAATATCGATAATGGATTATTCTGGAAAAATATTAAAAAACTTTAAAATAGCTGCAGATATTATTGATTTAAATAACAATTATATGCTCTTAAAAATTAAAAATATTTTATATTTATTCTTATATAATGGTCAAATGTTTAAAATAGATGAAGATTTTAAACATGCTTTTCTATATGGCAAAAATGTATATATAGTAAAAAATAAAAAAATTATTATCTATAATATACCAACAAAAAATAAAAAAATATTAGAAACTTCTTTTGGGTTTAATAATCTAATAATAACAGAAAATAAACTCATTTTAATAGGTGAAAAAGTACTTGCCATTGATTTAAATGGAAATGTTTTATGGAAACATGAATTCCAAAATGATAAACTTTCATCAAATATCGTAATTACTGATTATAATACTTTTATTTTTTCATTATTTGATGGTAAATACTATAAAATCGTTGAAATATATGATAAAGACATTTTCCATAAAAACAAAAACGAATCTTTATTTTTTGATAACCAAAAAAATATGGAATATATTGACCATGAAAAAAATATTTCTATACTCCCAACACCTGTGATAATAAATCCTAAGTTTGATGAGAAAATTCAGGACTTTAATGCCTCTTTAGAGTGGGTTTTGCCTGATTATGAAAGCACAACTGTTACCTATGAAATTCAGTTAAAAGAAATCAGCAGCGGATTGATAAAAACAAAGAAAATTAGTAATATTGCTATTAACAAAATTAATTTACAATTAGAACCTAATACAAAATATATATGGAAAGTTATAGCAAAAGATAAAAATCAAACCAAAGAAAGTAAATGGTATGTTTTTTCCACTGATAATCTCGATTTTGTCTTAAAAAGAATAAATTTAATTGGTAACCAAATGATATTAAAATCTAAAATAAAAAATGATTATATCTATTTTACAGGTTATACTATTACCCCTGAAAAGGATACTTTAAAACTTTTATATGGAAAAATATTAACGAATTTTTTTAACTTAAAAGCCTGGGATTTCGGAAGTACACAAGATAAATATGGATCATCCATTGATATAACAAATGATGGAACAGTTATAATTGGCGGCTTTTCTTCTGAAAAAGATCCCAGAGGAGATATGTTATTATACTCTTTGTCTGAAAATGGGAAAATTTATTGGGAAATTACAAACGGAAGTTCAAAAAGAGATTCCATTAACAATTTATTCTTTGACAATACTGATGGGTATATATATACTCTTGGCACTATAGGAACGGATAATATGGGAACAAATATTCAATTTTCAAAATACAGTTCGAAAGGTTATAGAATATGGTATAGAGAATTTGGAGGTTATGATCTTGAATTTGGAAGCTCATTAAAAAGGATTGACAGATATTCTTTCTTGCTCCTTGGAAGCACAAAATCCTTTGGTAAAGGTGGTTATGATTATTATATAATAAAAACAAATGAGTTGGGTAAAAAATTATGGGATTTAACAAGTGGAACATCAAAAGATGATTTTGCTTCTGATCTATTAATATTATCAAGAAATGAATATATTATTATAGGAACATCTTTTAGAGATACTCTCCAACCATTCATATCAAAAATTGATGGAAATGGATTTAAAATTTTTGAAAAACTCATACCCTTCCCAGACGATGTAAATTTAATAAGATCAACATTATACAAAAATTACATATATTGTGTTGGATGGACACGAGAAAAAAGCACTTTAAAAAGGAAAGGTATAATCACTAAATTTGATTTAAATGGAAATTTACTATGGGCAAAAACATTCCAAATAGAAGATCAAGATACTATGTTTACAGATATAATTATTCAAGATAATAAATTTTTCCTATTTGGCATTTCTGAATATCCAAAGCCAAATTCAAGAGATATTATTATTATCCAAACATCGGAGAATTATATTTTAAAAAATTTCAATAATTAATGAGGTGTTTTTATGAGAACTTTTATTTTTATAATTATTTTTATTAATGCATTGTTCATAAATTCAATATCACCACTCATGACAACATTTCAAGAAACTTTTAATATATCAATTTCTCAATCTTCAGTTCTACCTTTTTCAAATACTCTTGGAAATATAATATTTGCGACAATTGCTGGTTTTATTATTTCAAAGATAGGTTTAAGAAAAAGCTTATACAATGCTTTTTTATTTCAAATATCCAGTCTATTAGTTTTTATATTTTCAAAAAATTTATACGGTTTAATGCTTGCATTATTTCTAACAGGTGGAGGTCTGGGACAAGTATTTTCAGTAACAACTTCTATGTATGACCATTTACCAGAAAATATGCAAAATTATGGTTTATTTCATGCTTTTTTTGGTCTTGGTGGAATTATTGGTCCTTTATTAGTTTCCATATTTCTAAAATATCATATAAATTACAAAATATTATTCTTCATTTATTTAATAATATTTATTTCCTTGTTTTTATATATAACAATAAAGAAAATTCCTAAAAATATAAAATATAAATCTTTTTCGATAAAAGAAGGTCTTATAACCTTAAGAAAAAGAATTGTTTTAATAAGTATGATAATGCTGATTATTTATGCGGGAATTGAAATAGGAAGTATCACATGGGCTGCAAATCTTTTTAAAGGCTACTTCAATTATTCAAAGGATATTTCTGCCTTATTCATAGGATTATTCTGGATAGCTTTTACACTTGGAAGAATTATAACAGACAAATTATATAATATTTTTGGAAAAAATACATCTTTATACATACCTTTATTTGCTTCGTTCTCTTTATTATTAATTTTTATATTAAAATCACCATTTTTATTTATTTTATACGGATTATTTTTAGGCCCAATATTCCCTGCTACACAAAAATACTTAAATAACAAATTATCACATAGAGAAGTTGGTTTAATTTCTGGTCTTATCTTTGCTGGAACAGGCATAGGTTCTATGTTAATAACAACGACAATGGGTATAGTTGCAGATAAAAACCTATTTATCAGTTACCTATTACCTTTTTCTTTCTTAATATTAATAAGTTTTTTATCCCCTTTAAGAGAAAAGCAGTCCTGAGTATAGGACTGCTTATATTATTATCATCGTTATTCCTAATGAAATAAATGAAATAAAAAAGAGTGTATCTCTAAATCTCCAATTAAACAGCTTATACCTTGTTCTTCCTTCCCAACCATTATAACATCTCGCTTCCATGGCAATACTCAACTCATCTGCCCTTCTTAATGCAGAAACAAGTAAGGGGATAATAATAGCAACTAATCCTTTTAATCTCCCAGAAATCTTTCTTGAATCAAAATTTGCCCCACGACTCATTTGAGCTTTAAATATTCTTTCAGCTTCTCTTGCCATTACTGGTATAAATCTTATAGCAATAGTCATAACCATTGATAATTCATGAGCAAACGATCTTTTTACTCTAAACCATATTAAAACATCTTCCATCGCATTTGCAAGAGATGTTGGGGATGTTGTTAATGTTAAAACAGATGACAACATAATTGCGAAAAACAATCTAAAAGTAATAATTGCTGCATTTGATAATCCCGTATCTGTAATTTTTATAAACCATAATTGATATATAACATTCCCTTCATAATTAAACAATTGCACAACAAAAGCAAACAATATCAACATCCACATTGATTTTATAGATTTCCAATACGTTTTTAACCCAACCTTTGATAATAGCATTAAAAGTAATGTGTAAAAAGACATTAAAGCTACGTCATAAAAACTATTTATTGTAAATGCAAATCCTGCAAGAAAAAATAATCCTATTAATTTTGCTCTTGGATCTAAAGAGTGCATTAATGATTTTTTTTCAACATATCTTCCTATAGCAATATTTTCAGCAAACATTTTACACCACCCAATTTTATGTTTTAAATAATTTTACTATATTTATTATACTATCTTATTTTTATTTATGTTAAATTTCAAATAAAAAAAACAAGGAGCTATTTCGAATTGCTCCTTGTCTTTAAACTTTTATTATTTTTCTTTTACCTTCATTTCATTCAATTTTTTTTCAATTTCCTCAAGCTCTTTATTGATTTTTTCCCATTCTTCATCAAGATTTTTATCATGTTCATAAGGTCCCATATATTTCTTTATAGCTTCTTTTTCATTTTCTAAAAACTTTTTCCTTTCTAATAATTTTTCTAATTCATTCATAATATTCCCCCCTTTGTTTGTGAAAAAAATAATTTATAACTAACAACCTATATATAAATTATTTTACCATTTTATTTCGAAAAAGTCAATATTTTTTAACGATTATATATTTAAATATTATTCGTATTTTTTCAAATTCTCAAATAAAATTTTTATAAATTCCTCTCTATTGACATTTAATGCCCACTTTGAATTTGGTTTATTAAAATGCCAATAATCAACAACTGTTTCACCATATGTTAATTCACCTTTCGTTTCAACTTGTGCAAAATATTCTTCGTATTCAAAAATTTCTGGATTTATTAAATAAGCTATTGTGCAAGGATCATGTAAAGGAGCTCCTTTTATTTTAAATACATCATAATATGTTTGATGAAAAAATTCTAATAATATACCCATTTTGGATACAATTTCAGAACTAAACTCTTGCATTTCTTTTATCTCATTTATATATATTTTAGCCTTATGTGTAACATCTAAAGGAAATACTGTTAAATTAAAGCCAGCATTAAAAATTATTTGAGCTGCTTCAGGATCTGCATATATATTAAACTCAGCTCTTGGTGTAACATTTCCAAACTCAATTCCTCCACCCATAATTACTAATTCTTTTACCAAAGGTACTAAATCTGGATAATTTAAAGCAAATTTTGCTATATTTGTTAATGGCCCAACAGCTACTAATGTTATCTCATTTGGATTACTATAAATATTCTCTGCCAAAAATTCTAAATAATTTTTATTCTCAACTTTTTTAGTCGGTTCAGGTAGGTTAGCGCCTTCTAAACCACTTTCTCCATGAATATCCGGTGCAACTATTTGCTTCCTCAACAAAGGTTTTTCAGAACCTTTAAATACTGGAACATTTATATTCGCCATCTCTGTTAAAATTAAAGCATTTCTAACTGTATTTCTTAAATATGAATTCCCAGCCACTGCAATAACACCTAATAATTCAATTTCCTTTGCGATACCTGCTAATAAAATAGCTACAGCATCATCATGTCCTGGATCACAATCTAAAATTACCTTTTTCTTCATTTTCTCAACCCCTCTACAACAATTATTTTACTATTTGAAACCTAAGTTAATAATATTATATTCTAAATCCTGAATATAATTATAATCAAAGTTATATTCAATATCTTCAAATATTTTTATCGGCATAATTCTCATTAAAGAGTTTGTTAAAAAAGCAAAATCAAATTCATATACATCCTCTTTTTTTATTATAACCTCTTTAACATTAAATTCAGTAATAAGAATTTTTCTAATAATACCATTTAACAAACCACAACTAAGCGTAGGTGTATATATTTCATTATCCTTTACAAAAAAAACATTTGAAACTGTTCCCTCGGTAATTTCATCTTTTTCATTTAAAAATATTGCTTCATTTTTATTTAATTTTTTTGCTCTTTCCAGTTCTAAAATATTTATATAATAATTATTTGACTTAATTCTATTCAAAATATTTTTACTAAATCTTCTATTTTCAGCAAATATAACTTTATATCCTTCATTTTTTAATTTTTTGTTATATTTCTTTGCACTAGAAGAAATGATTATATCATAAGAATTTCTATTTTTTAAAACATTTATTTTTAAACTCCCATTAAAATCTTTGTTGATATTAATAACCTCATTTGAGGTATTTAATAATTTTTTTTCGCTATAATCAAAATTAATATTCAATATCTTACAACCTTCTAATAATCTTTCATAATGCATATTAAAAAATTCTATTTTTCCATCTGTTACTTTTAATGTTTCAAAAACTCCCTGCCCATACATTAAGCCTTCATTTACTCTAAATGGTATTTTTTCATTATAAAAATTTCCATTAAAAAAAATCATATCATTCTTAGCCCCTCTATTAATGCTTTTCCTTTTGTTAAAGATTCTTCATATTCCTCTATAGGATTAGAATCCCAAACTATTCCTCCACCAAATTGTGCATAAGCTTTTTGCTCTTTACAAACAATTGTTCTAATGACTATATTTAAATCCATAACATTATCAAATCCTATATAACCTATTGATCCTGTATAAATATTTCTTTGTGTTGGTTCTAATTCATCTATAATTTCCATAGCTCTAATTTTAGGAGCTCCTGTGATCGATCCGCCTGGAAATGTTGCTTTTATTAAATCAATAGCATTATTATTTTTATCTAACTTGCCCACCACTGTTGAAACTAAATGATATACAGTAGCATATTCCTCTAATACAAATAATTCTGGCACTTTAACTGTTCCAGGAATACAGACTTTTGACAAATCATTTCTTTCGAGATCTACAATCATTAACAATTCTGCTTTATCTTTTGCGCTATTTAAAAGTTCTTTTTTATTATACTCATTTATTTTCTCATTTTTTCCTCTTGGCCTTGTACCTTTAATTGGTCTTGTTTCCACGATATTATTTTTTAATCTAATAAATCTTTCTGGAGAACAGGATATTATTTGAAATTCACCTGTATCTATATATGATGCAAATGGTGCTGGATTAATAACTCTTAAATCAAAAAATACTTCCTCTGGTTTTTTTATCAAATCCACTTCAATTCTTTGAGTAAAATTTACCTGATAAACGTCCCCTTGATATATGTAATCTTTAATCTTTTCTATTGATTTTAAATAATAATCTTTGGTCATATTAAATTTAATATTTATATTTAAATATCTATTTTTCTTTTTATAATTAAACTTCTTCGCTTTTTCAATTAGACCCTTTATTTTTTCATGTTTTTCAATATTCAAACTTGATAAAAACATTTCTTCATTCATATGATCATAAATTATTACACTATCATAAAAAGCCATATATATATCATATATATTCACATCATCAATAGAATTTATTTTTATTTCTTCTAAATATTTATTGCTATCATAACCTATATATCCCATTGCACCCCCAATAAAAGGAAGGTGTGTATTGTTTTCAACGTTATATTGGTCTAATAATTTTTTTAATTCTAAAAAAGGATCTTGGGCGTAATATTCATTTATTTTTCTATCTTTTTCAATAATAATCTTATTATTTTTTACTTTAAATATTAAAAATGGATATAATCCTAAAAATGAATATTTTCCTAATCTATTTTTATCTTTTTGACTATCTAAAAATACAGTATTTTTTCTGTTTTTAAGTGCGGCAAATATGTCTAATAATTTTAATTGTGTTTCTATTTTTTCTATCATTCTATCTCCTTCTTATATTTTTTTGCATAGGCTAAAAAGTTTCTTAACATATCAAGTCCTTGTTCTGTCAAAATCGCTTCGGGATGAAACTGAACGCTTTCTATAGGATAAATTTTATGCTTTAACGCCATAATTTCTCCTTCAAAAGACTCTGCAGTAACTTCTAATTCATCTGGAAAATTTCTTTTAGAAACAATAAGAGAATGATATCTTGTAACCTTCAAAGGATTTTTTAACCCTTTAAAAATCCCTTTAGAATTATGTTTTATTGAATAAACCTTACCATGAACAGGCTCTATAGCTTTTATTATCTTCGCTCCAAAGCTTTGTGCTATAGTTTGATGACCTAAACATACACCAAAAATTGGTATGTTTTTCTTAAAACGTTTTATAATTTCAAGTGATATTCCAGCTTCATCTGGCGTTTTAGGACCTGGAGATATCACAATCATATCTGGATTCATTCTTTCAATATCTTCAATATCAATTTTATCATTCCTGAAAACTTTCACTTTTTCATTCAACAGATTTAAATAATGTACAAGATTATATGTGAAAGAATCATAATTATCTATCATTAAAATCACATTATCACCTCAAAATTATTCTACCATTCATTTATTAAAAGTCCAAATAAAAAACCTCCTTTTCGAACAGCACAATGTTTATTATACTGCCTACTTTGGAGGTATTTTATTATAAAAAGAATTATTTTATTATTTTATTATTTTATTATTCCTATTTCATATTTTTGTGTAAGTTTGTATGTATAATAACCTAAAATAACTTTTAGAGAATCAAATAAAATAAAAGGTAAAAAACCAATATTTATAGCCTTTATTAAAGATATATCCAGTTTAAATATTAATCCTGTTATGCCAAAAATATATATAATAGCTATTGCTAAAAAACCATTAATTATATTCTCAAATGGCAAGTACGCTACTAATGTGGCCAATAAAAAACCAATTATATATCCTCCAGTGGGTCCAAAAATCACAGAAATTCCTCCACCAAACCCTGCAAAAACAGGCAATCCTATAGCGCCTAATAATATATAAATCAATACTGCTTTCCAGGCATCCTTTTTTAGAAAATAAATAGTCAATATAACTCCAAAAACCTGTAATGTAAATGGAATACCAAAAGGTGTCGGGATCTTAATCCATGATGTAACTATTAAAAATGCAGTAAACAATCCTAATAAGGTGATTTTATTTTTCATAATATTCCTCCTATAATTCCCTATTTTTCCTATTTTTAGCTTTATTCCATGCATAAAACGCTAATGCTCCTACTGTAATTATAAAAGGCATAGATTGTGTTACTTCATATGGTATATTCAAAAATTGTAAAGAGAATGATAATGCTTCAGAAAAACCGAATAATAATGAACCAAGCGCAACACCATATGCAGATGTACCCCCTAAGGCCTGTGCTGCTAAAGCAATAAAACCTCTACCTGATGTCATATCTCTTGCAAACCAGGATACATATCCCATTGATAAAAACACTCCACCTAAACTTGCTAACATACCACTAATTATTAATGCTGTATATTGAGTTTTAAATACTGAAATACCAACAGAACGTGCTGCATCAGGTGACTCACCAACAGACCTTATTCTTAATCCGAGTGGTGTTCTATATAACATATATTGAATTAAGAAGACCAATACTATAGCCACATAAGTTAATATATGATGCCCGCTTAATATATCCCCTAAAATAGGTATGTTTTTTATAATCGGTATATCTATATTTGGTAATACTAATGATTTCAATGAAGCTGATGATCCTTTGTCTCCAGTTAATAAATATAATGCATAAATTGTTCCTCCGCTTGCAAAAATATTTAAAGCTATAGCTGCCATTATTATATCTGTTTTTAACTTTAAAGAAAAATATGCAAGGATAGAAGACATTATAATACCTGTTATCAATGCACCTATAACAGAAAGCCATAAACTTTGCGTAAACCCACTTATAATAACCCCTACAAATGCAGAAAATAACATAGTTCCTTCAAGAGCAATATTCGGTGTCCCTGCTAATTCTGCAACCAAAGCGCCTAAAGCTGCTAACAAAACAGGTGTTGTTACCCTAATTCCAGCTGCAACAAACTCCCATGATAATATTGAATTTAATACTGCATTATCCATTTATCTCACCACCAATTGCTTCTTCACTCTGCTTCGCCTCTTTTTCAATAGCCCTTTGCCTCATCTGTGACAAGAAAGCCTCTGCAGTTACCAATAATATAATTGTTGCTTGTAAAATAGAAACCATTTCTGGTGGTATATTTGTATATCTTCCCATTGTTTTAGCTCCAACTCTAATATACGATAAGAATAATGCTGCAAGTGGAACATATATAGGATTATTTCTTGCCAACGTTGCTATAATAATTCCATCCCAACCATACCCTGGAGAATATAACCACACAAATCTCCCATAATAACCTAAAAGTTCTATTATTCCAGCAGTACCTGCTATTGCCCCACTTAGTAAATGAACCTGGAAAAATGTTTTTTGTGTATTAATACCGGAATAATGTGCAAAATATCTATTATTTCCTATTAATCTTACCTTATAACCCCATGTCGTTTTTTTCATTACAAACCATAATATAAAACTCATTGCTAAAGCGATTAAAATTCCGCTATGCCATCTATATCTCGTATTTAATAAAAATAACGTTGCCGAATCAGAAAATTTTAAAGATACCAATTGCCCGGCATTTGGATCTCTTAAAAATGTTTTTATAATAAACAATCCCATATATAACGCCACATAATTAAGCATTAAAGAAGTAACAACTTCCGATGCATTCCATTTTGATTTTAAATATCCTGGAATAGCAGACCACCCTGCACCAACCAAAGAGGCTATTAATATTATGATAATTGGTGTTATTATTGGAATTGAAGGAAAATAAATCGCTGCGCCTGTAGCAATTGCTGCTCCTAAAAATAATTGTCCTTCAGCACCGATATTAAAATGTTTTGCTGTAAAAATTAAGGAAACAGCAAGACCAGTAATCATAATAGGAACACTTTCATTTATCCATTGTATAAAGCCCCTTAGATTAAAAACCCATGATCCTCTTCTATACTTTAATATTGGAGATAATAAGAATGTTTTAAACGAATCATTTGCATCGTTTAATGCGGTTTTTAGTTTTTCTGCAAAAGCTATATCTCCTTTTGGAAAAACTGTTATTAATATTAAAATATATCCTAATATTAAAGCAATTCCTATAGCTATTGCTGTTCTATATATTTCATATTTTTTCATAGATTTCATATTAAATCACCCATTTCTTCTTTTGACATTTTCTTTATTCCAAGCATATATTCTCCTAAAATATTTTCATCTATTTTTGAAATATCTTCAAAATGTGCTACAAATTCCCCATGATATATAACCAAAATTCTATCAGAAACACTTAATAATTCGGTTAAATCAGAAGATACAAGTAATACTGCAACATTATTATCCCTTTCCTTAACAAGACGTCTTCTAATAAAATCAGCTGCTGCAATATCTATACCTCTTGTTGGTTGATCAGCTATAATTATTTTAGAATTCGACGTAAATTCTCTTGCAACAACTACTTTCTGGATATTCCCCCCAGAAAGCATCTTTACCGCTGTTTTTGGACCATCTGTTCTAATATCAAATTCTTGAATCATTTTCCTTGCATTATCTGTAATTGCATTATAATCCAAAACTCCGTGATTCGAAAATGGTTCTCTTTCAAATCTATCACTAATTAAGTTTTCTTCAATTGTATCCTCTTTAGAAACACCATATAACATCCTATCTGCTGGAATAAAACTCATACCAGTTTTTCTAAACTCATGAGGATTATCTGCATCCATCATGTTTTTACCAAAAATGAATATTTCACCTTTTTCCGGCTTATCCATTCCTGTAATAATATCTACCAATTCTGTTTGTCCGTTTCCTTCAACACCTGCTATACCTAAAATCTCACCCTGTCTTAATTTCAAATTCAATCCTTTTAACATCTTCACCCCATCAAAACGCGTGTATTCCAAATTCTTAGCTTCAAGAACTATATTCCCTGGTTTTGCTGGTTCCTTTTCTATTTCTATATCAACATCTCTACCAACCATCATTCTTGACATATCTTTTTCTGTTATATCTTTTACCTCAGCTTCTCCAATTGTTTTACCTCTTCTTAAAACTGTTATTCTATCCGCAATTTCTTTTACTTCATTTAATTTATGAGTAATAAAAATAACTGTTTTCCCAGCCGCTGTTAAATTTTTCAATGCTTTAAAAAGTTCAACAGTTTCTTGCGGTGTTAATACTGCAGTTGGTTCATCTAATATAATTAAATCTGCACCTCTAACTAGAGTTTTTATTATTTCAACCCTTTGTTTCATACCAACACTAATATCCTTTACTTTTTCATTTAAAGGAACTGGCAAACCATATTTGTTCATCTCATTTTCAACAAATTCAATAGATTTTTTTAAATCTATTGAAAATCCTTTTCTTGGTTCCATTCCTAGAACCACATTTTCTACAACAGTTAAAGATGGAACAAGCATAAAATGTTGATGAACCATGCCTATTCCAAGTTCAATAGCCCTATACGGTGAATTGATTTGTACCAATTTTCCATTGTAATAAATCTCACCCTCTGTGGGCTTTTCAAAACCAAATAATATTTTCATTAAAGTACTTTTACCCGCACCATTTTCTCCAAGAAGTGCATGGATTTCACCTTTTTTTATCCTTAAGTTTACGCCCTTGTTTGCTGTAACACCATTTGGATAAACTTTCCATATATTTCTCATCTCAAGAACAAAATCACTCACAGCTCTCACCTTTCTTAATAATGATTTCTTATACTTTAAAAGCATAGGGGCTTTATCAGCCCCCATCTGTTTATATTATATTTTTCTTTTGTTATTATGGTCTTACAGAATTTCTAATTTTATTTAACTCTTCATTGCTCATTCCATATGCTGTTGATACTTCAATTTCCCCTCTAATAATTGCTAATTCAAGATCCTTTAATTTTACTAAAACCCACGGATCCGATTCCATAACTTCTTCAAAATATTTATTATCAGCTAATCCTACACCTTTATCTTTCAAACCAAGAGCTTCAGCTTTACCTAATGGCATTTTTCCTTCTTCATATAATTTTATAGCTCTAAATAATGAAAAATCTACATTTTTCATCATAGAGGTTAATGTATGTTTTACAATATCCATATCTTTTTCTTCATATAATAATTGCATATCAGAATCAACACCTATTGCCCATCTATCCATTTCTTTTGCTGCAGCTAATACACCATTTCCTGTTTCACCAGCAACAGCAAATACAACATCTGCACCTTGTCTGTACATAGATAATGTAAATTCCTTACCTTTTGCTGGATCATTCCATGCTCCAACATATGAAACTAAAACTTTTATGTCAGGATCTACGTATTTTGCCCCTTCAATATAACCAACTAAGAAATCATTAATAACAGGAATATCCATACCTCCTAAAAACCCTATAATATGTTTTTCAGGAACTGAATATTTGAATTTCTTTGAATTAGATACTAATGCTGCCAATGCGCCTGCTAAAAAAGATCCTTCATTTTGTTTATAAGTTATTGAATAAACATTATCTAAATTTCCTTGTGAATAGTCAACTGCATCATCAAAAATTACATATTTTTGATCTGGATATAATGGCGCTATTCTTTGTAATAATTCAACCATTTGCCATGTTCCAACAATAATTATATCGTATTCTCCAAGATCAGAAATATCCTCTAATGTTGGTTCCCATTCTGCCGGATTATACCCCATTTCAATAATTTTTGTTTCTGCACCCAATTGTTCTTCTGCCCATTTCATACCTCTTGCAGCAGAATCAAAAAATGATTTATCTCCTAATGTCCCATTAATCAACAAAGCAACCTTTACCTTACCAAATAACGTTAATGATAATAACGCAATTAATAATACTACCAAAATTTTTTTCATATTAAACCCTCCCTTTCTGAATCTACAATAATTACAATTTTAATTTTATTATACTATAAAATTTTTAAATTTTAAAATCCATAATAATGACTAATCAACAAATAAATCCACATATTCCTGCTTATTAACATTTACCAACCCATTATTGGTGATTTTTAAATTTGGTATAACTGCCAATTGCATAAAAGATAATGTCATGAAAGTTGCATCAATCCCTCCTAATTCTTTCATCTTTTCTTCTACAAATTCTAACTTCTCTACAACCTCTTCTAATTCTGTATCTGCCATTAATCCTGCAATAGGAAGTGGCAATTTTGCAAGAACTTTCCCACTTTCTACTACTACCATACCCCCATTCATATTTTTTATTTCCTTAGCAGCTATTTCTATATCTTCATCATTTACACCAATAACGCCTATATTATGCGAATCATGCCCAACACTTGTTCCTACTGCACCTTTTTTTATCCCAAATCCATTAACAAAACCTATGGAGAAATTTGTTCCTGTATGTCTTTCAAAAATTGCTATCTTTATAATATCCCTTTCTATATCAGGTACAACATATCCATTTTCAACCTTTGGTTCAACAATTATTTCATCAGTTAATAATGAACCTTCATATATTTTAATAACTCTTATTTTTCCTCCCTTATTTTTTACTTTTAAATCTTCTGCTGCAAACTTTGGTAATACAACTTTACCAAATTTTTTAGGCATATCATTATATACACCTTCCATCTTTTCTATAAACTTACCATCTTTTACCACTAATTTTGAATCTTTAAATACCATTTTTATATTCATCTTTTTAAGATCTTCAACAACAATCATGTCTGCTTTATAACCAGGAGAAACCGCCCCCATACTTCTCAAATTATAATATCTCGCTGTATTTATTGTTGCCATTCTAATTGCAATTATTGGATCTATTCCTTTTTCTATACTTCTTCTAACAAGATAATCTATATCACCATCTTTTAATATATCAAGAGGTTCTCTATCATCTGTACAAAAAGAAAAACTGTGATGATTCATAACATTCACAGCATCAATTAAAGCATCTAGATTTTTTGCTGCTGTTCCTTCTCTTATAAATACTTGCATACCCTTACTAATTTTTTCTAACGCTTCTTCCTTTGTTGTACATTCATGATCAGACCTGATAAACGCATCAATATATGCGTTTAATTCTTTACCTGTAACTCCCGGAGCATGTCCATCTATTTTTTTATACATATGCCTGAGAATTTCTATTTTTGTTAACAATTCAGAATCTCTATTAATAACCCCTGGAAAATTCATTACTTCTCCTAATGCTATTATCCTATTTGGATAAGAATCTACAAACCCAACCATATCTTCCGGACCAAGTCTTGCACCAGATGTTTCCATACTTGTTGCTGGAACTGCTGAAGGAATAGCTATATATACATTTAACGGTATTCCTTCAGTGGATTTTATCATATATTCTAAACCATCTAATCCTAAAACATTAGAAATTTCATGAGGGTCTGCAATTACTGTGGTTGTACCTCTTAATAAAACAGCTTTTGCAAATTGTCTTGGTGATAGCATAGAACTTTCTATATGCAAATGAGCATTGATAAATCCCGGTAATAAATACATACCTTCTAAATCTATTATTTCTTTTCCATCATCATAATCACCTATACCTGCTATTCTTTTTCTAAATAAAGCAACATTTGTTTCTTCTATTTCTCCAGTAAAAACATTTACTAATCTTGCATTTTTTAATAAAACATCTGGTTTTTCATTTCCAAGTGCCACAGGAATAATATCCTTTATTTTCATTCTATCCCTCCCTAATCAATAACTGTTCTTTAACACACCATTCATTAATGGTTTTCTTATCATTATAAATATAATTCCTAAGAATAAAATATTTAATATTGATGCTGCTGAAAAAAGATCCCATCTGGGATATGATGTTCCTGGTTCTCCTATAAGAGTATATAATTTCACTGAAAGTGGATATAATGAATCTTTACTTAAAAGCATTAAAGAAGGTATAAATCCATTCCATCCTTTCATAAATCCAATCAATGAAGATACAAGAATTGCAGGAATTGTTAATGGAAAGATTATATAAAAATATGATTTTATTTTTGTGGTATCTAGTATCGCTGTTTCTTCTATTTCTTTTGGTATTTTATCGATATAACCTTTTATTAAAAACGTCGCCATTGGTAATGTATGTGTTGTATAAACCAAAGATACACCAAATAATGAATTTAATAAATTCAATTTCTTAAATACCATAAATAATGCGATAATTGAATGGACTCCACCTAAAAAATCTAAAAATATAAGTACAGGCAATACCCATCTAAGAGTCTTTTTTGATATATACATAGCCAAAGGATACGATATAACCGGAACCATTATAGCGGTTAATAATGCTATTATTATTGTATTCTTTAAATTTTGTTCAATATGTAAATCAGAAAATATTTTAACATAATTATCTATAGTTATCTTTTCTGGAAATAGTGTCATTATAATATTATTTGTCCCTGAGAATGAAATATTTATAATGTTATATACTGGTAATAATATTATTAGAAGAAAAACAGCGAAAAATACATATTTCATATATTTTAACGAATTTAATTTGTTAATTTGGGGAATTACAGGTGTTTTTTCTTTAAATATAAGCCATATTAATGAAATTATAGGTATAAAATCAAAACCATTCCAGAAACCATTATATTTAATATTAAAAATCATAATTAAAAAATCAAAAAGTACTACTATACCAAATAAATTCCTTTTTCTCAAAAGAATTAAATATAATAACCCGGAAATCAATAATGAAATATTCGGATTAAATATATATGATAAAACCTTTATTGCTATAACAAATGTAATAAATTTTTTTAATGACAATGTTCTTCTTGTAAGAAAAATAAAAGCAATAAGCATTACAAAAACAGCAGAAACTACACTATATGCAGAAATAATGCCAAAATCATATTGAGTATTGGATATAAAATAATTAAATATTCCCATTGTTGTTGTAATTCCAACTATACTATGACTGGTAAATCCTTCAAATAAAGGTGGGCCTCCTGCTGTTAAAAGAAAAGGTACTGTAAAATCCTTAAAATGATTTGCGAAAGTGATTAAGAACCATGTAATTATTGTTGGTTTTATATATGGAATATTGATATTTACTAATGTATTTAATGAATTTGCTCCATCAATCTTTGCTGCCAATTGCAACTCTTTTGGAACTTCCTGAAATGCTGCTATCAAAACCATTACTACGATAGGTAACTCAAGCCAAATACTAACAAAAACTCCCCATCCAAATCCCGATAAAACATTTGTAAATATATCTGTATTTAAATGAAATATGTTTTTTATTATAGAATCTGTTCCATAACCGTAAATTAGCGACCTCCATATTAATACACCCATATATGAAGGTATAATCCAAGGTATCATTATCAAAGAAAATAATATTTTTTTATTTTTTTGCTTATTTTCTATCAAATATGCAATAACTATCCCTAATATTATCATCAAGGAAGATATTAAAGATGACCATATAAAACTTATTTTTACTGCCATAGACATACCTGAATCATCTAAAACTCTTATATAATTTTTAAATCCAATAAAATCACCATTTTCTCCAAAAGGAGAAATATATAAAGATGTTTTTAACATTGAAAACATGGGAATAATCAAAACAAACAAAATAAGAATAAAAGATGGCAAAATAAGTATAATATTTTTATTTTTCATCCATAAACCTCTGTGTTTTTTCTATGATTTCGTTATTAAAACCTTCTTTTTGATTTAAAATTAATGTCATCATTGTCCTAATGCCTTGCCAATACTTAGATTTAAAATAAGATGAATTTGGCATTGTCTTTCCTCTTTTCGCTGATTCATATACTACTTTAAAATACTCATCTTTATCCTTTAATTCGTCAAATGCACTTTTATTAACAGGGAACTTGTATAAACCTTTACAAAAATCTATTTGTGCTTCTTTTGAAAGAATAAATTCAATCAGTTTCTCAACATCTTTTGTCTTTTTACCTTTAACTATACTAAAACCTTTGTAATCCAATATTGAAGCCATATAATTTTCTGCTTCTTTTATATATGGCAAAGGCAAAATCTTAAAATTCATACCAGATTTTATAAAATCTGGTATCATAAATGTTCCAAAAAACATTGAAGCTATTTTTCCACTTTTAAATCCTGCAATTAATCCTTGTCTTTCTATCCAATAAGCATTTTCTTTAATTATTGCTTTATATATATATTTAACAGCATCTAATGTTTCTTGATCATTTATAATAATTCTTCCATTTTCTATTAAATTTTCCTTTCCAAAAGCCCATTGAAAAGGTGGAAACCAATATGGTGAGTTTGCTCCCCATGCAAATCCTAAAACCTTACCTTTTGTATATTCTTCAATAACCTGAGAGGCTAATAATAAATCTTCAAATGAATATATATCATCTAAAGAAACTCCTGCCTCGTTAAATATTTTATTGTTATAATATAAAACCTGTGTATCAAAATAAAAAGGTACTCCATAATAATGTTCTTTGCCACTCTTTTCTATTTTAAATCCATCAAAAGTATTTTGAATGAGATTTTTTTCAATTTGATTTTTTATATCATCAACATTTTCTATTAAACCTGCATCGATTAATTTACCAATATCATCATTTTTGATTAAAATAATATCTGGGATATCTCCATTTCCTCTAAATACTGTAAAAAGTTTATCAGGAATCTTTTTTTGTTGTATAATATTAATACTAATACTTGGATTTTCTTTTTCAAATTCTTTGACAATAGCCTTTAATTGATCTCCTCCTTCATATTCAAACCATATATTTATGGTTCTTGAAAAAGAAATTGTTAATAATAATGTAAAAAATATTAAAACAATATATCTATTCATATACTGCCTCCTTTTTTGTGATATAATCTTAACATATATTATACATCATATGAGGTGAGAAAAAAAATGAAAATATTGGGGGTTATACTTGCTGCAGGCCTTTCAAGTAGATTTAAAGGCAATAAGCTTTTATTTAAATATAATGAAAAACCGCTATTACAATGGACCATTGACTTATTAAATAATTTTGAATTTGATAAATTAATAATTGTCAATGAAAAATGGAAAGAATTTAAAGATATTTTTCATTATAATAACTATAAAATAATAGAAAATCCAGATTATAAATCTGGAATTTCTTCTTCTGTTAAAATAGCCATAAATTATGCTTTAGACAATAGTTATGACAATGTGTTAATATTTTTAGGAGATATGCCATTAATTCCAAAAGAAATAATTGAACAAATTATTTCTAAAAAAACAGAAAAATTTATTATTGCTCCCTATTATAATGGAAAAAAAGGTTTTCCAACATTAATTAAAAAAGATTTATTTAATGATATACTCAAATTAAAAGGAGATGCTGGAATAAAACAAATAATAAAAAAACACCCAGAATATGTTGAAATTATTGATACCAATTTTCCAGAAATCACTGTTGATTTTGATTATAAAACATAGAGAGGTGAAAAAATGGATGAAAAAATCAAGAAACAATTAATTGAATTTCAGAAAAATGAGATTACAGAATATCATGTTTATACAAAACTTGCAAAAAGAATAAAAGGTAAAAATGGCGCAGTTTTAGATGAGATAGGAAAAGATGAATATAAACATTATAATTTAATGAAAAAATATACTAAAATCGATGTAGAACCAAATAAATTCTTTATTTTCTGGTATGTGTTGTTATCATACATATTTGGTTTAACTTTTGCTTTAAATGCTATGGAAAAAGGAGAAGAAAAAGCTCAGGTTAATTATGAAGAAGTAAAAAAATATGTTCCAGAATTTGAAGATATTATAAAAGATGAAAATGAACATGAAAAAAAATTATTAGGATTAATAGATGAAGAAAAAATTAATTATGTAAGTTCTATGGTTTTAGGGTTCTCCCACGAAAAGAGTGGGTAATTAGGAAAAAGGCAATTTACCTAAAGCCAAAAAAATAGTAATGGATAAATATTTAAAAGACTTAAAACCATAAGCTCTTTTGGTAAAAGTTCTAAGTTTTGAATTCATGCCTTCAATTTTAGCATTGGTTAATCCTGTTTTTAAATGCATAAGAATACCATTTATATGTTTATATAAACTCTTAGCTGCTTTTTTCATTTCTGGTATATTTGATTTTAACGCTTTGTCATACCATTTTTTAAAGAATTTTGATGCATATGCTGGTTTTTTATAATCAAATATTTTTTTTAATTCCAGAATTAATGAATATGCTTTTA
>NZ_FQUI01000029.1 GCF_900129175.1 Marinitoga hydrogenitolerans DSM 16785 | reverse complement strand
ATTAACTAAAAAAGGTAATAAATATCTTAGAACTTATTTGATTTTAGCTGCTAATTCTCTTAGATATCATAATCCTATTTTCAAAGAATATTACTGGAAAAAGTTTAATGAATCTAATTCTCATCGTCATATGAGAGCTCTTGTATTAAGCGGTAGAAAATTTGTCAATCTTATTTTTTATTTACTTAAAAACAATGTACCTTATATTCCCATGAAATAATTTTTTCTCATCCTTGTTTTATTATTTATTTTCTTTTATTTTTGAATTTCAATATTCTCAAACTATTAGCTTCTTTTATAGCTAATTATTTCCTTTTTGCTCTTTTTTACTGATTTGACTCCCTACCGGAAATCTTTCAAAAAATATTTTAGCAATTATACAAAAGAAGTGTAACGATATTGTTTCAAAAATACAAATAAAGTTTAAAAAAATGGCTGGATTTCAAAAAAATCCAGCCATTAAACTAAACATTAATTATTTGTGTTTTGTGTGTCTTCAGGATTTGGGTTAGGATTTGTACCAGTATTAGCTGTTTGTTGTGCTTGTTGATAAATAGATTGACCTAATTTCATCGATTCGTTTTTCAAATCTTCCATAACGATTTTTAATTTTGCTATATCATTATTGTTAATAGCATCCCTAACATCATTGATTAATGTTTCTAATCTTGTTCTTTGGTCTTCTGGAACCTTATCTTTATTTTCGTTAATCAATTTTTCTACTTGATATGCTAAATCATCAGCTTGATTTTTAAGTTCGATTTCTTCTTTCTTTCTCTTGTCTTGTTCTTCATATTCTTGAGCTTCTCTAATCATTCTTTCAATATCTTCTGAAGATAACTTGTTTCTTCCGGTAACAACCATTGATTGCTGTTTACCAGTACCTAAATCTTTAGCTGAAACATTAACAATACCATTAGCATCTATATCAAATGAAACTTCTATTTGTGGAACACCTCTTGGTGCTGGTGGAATTCCAGTTAATTTAAAGCTACCTAAGAAGAAATTATCTCTTGCAAGAGGTCTTTCTCCCTGGAATACACCAATCTCAACCTCTGGTTGAAAATCTGCAGCCGTAGTAAATACTTTGCTTTTTCTAATAGGAATTTTACTGTTTTTAGGGATTATAACTTCCATCAATCCACCTTTAACTTCTACACCTAAAGATAAAGGAGTAACATCAACTAAAACTAAGTCTTGTTCGGTATTTCCTGTCATAATAGCTGCTTGTACAGCTGCACCAACAGCAACAGCTTCATCAGGGTTAACACCTTTACTTGGATCTTTTTGGAATATAGATTTTACTAATTCTTGAACTGCTGGAATTCTTGTAGAACCACCAACTAATAAAACATCATCGATTTCTTGTGGAGATAATCCTGCATCTTTTAAAGCAGTTTCAATTGGTCTTCTTGTAGATTCAACTAAATCCCGTACTAATTCTTCAAATTTCTTTCTTGTCAATGTTTTTTGTAAGTGAACAGGTTGTCCGTTAACTACAGTTATAAATGGTAAATTGATTTCTGTTTCTAATTTTGTTGAGAGTTCTATTTTAGCTGTTTCTGCAGCTTCCTTTAATCTTTGCATAGCTTGTCTATCGTTTGTTATGTCTGAACCGTGCTCTTTTTTGAATTCTTCAACTAACCAATTAATAATTCTTTGATCAAAATCATCACCACCAAGATGATTATTACCAGATGTTGAAACAACTTCAATAACACCTTCACCAACATCTAAAATTGAAACATCAAAAGTACCCCCACCTAAGTCATATACTACAATTTTCTTATCTTCGTGAACTTTGTTTAACCCAAAAGCAATTGAAGCAGCTGTAGGTTCGTTAATAATTCTCAAAACTTCTAAACCAGCTATTTCACCAGCTTCTTTGGTTGCTTGCCTTTGTGCATCGTTGAAATATGCTGGAACTGTAATAACAGCTTTTTTTATTTTTCCACCCAAATAAGCTTCAGCATCTCTAACTAATTTTTGTAAAACAAAAGCACTTATTTGTTGTGGAGTAAAACTTTTGTTGTCAATAGTCACTTTATAATCTGAACCCATTTTTCTTTTAATCGATCTAATAGTTCTTTCGGGGTGTAATACAACCTGTCTTTTAGCAGGTTCTCCCACTATAACAGTACCATCTTTTGAAAAATGTACAATTGAAGGTGTTGTTCTTTTACCTTCAGCATTTGGGATAACTTCAACGTTTCCATCTGGTTTCATCCATGCGATAGCTGAGTTGGTTGTACCAAGGTCAATACCAACTACAAATTCTTTTTCAGCCATATTATCTACCTCCTCTGATTAATCTTTCTATTTCCGTATATATTATACTCCAAAATTCTAGAAAATGTTCAATTGAAATAAAACTTTAACAAAATTATATTATTGCTTATATAATAATATTATATTATATCTAAATATATTTTTTACTAAAAATTATAGCAATCTTAACCATTGACTGCTATAGAAATAATTAGAAATATTGCCAGAATTTATTCATTATATTTATTTATACTTTTTTTAACAAAAACTATGTTATAATATTCTTAGTAAGAAAGGAAAGGAGTGAAAAAATGAAATTAGTTGAAAAAATTTTAGAAGATTTATTGAAAAAATCTGTTGAAAAAATATTTCCAAATGCCGAGGTAAAAGATCCAGTGGTTCAAAGGACATCAAATGAAAACTTTGGTGATTTTCAAACAAATTTTGCAATGATAAACGCAAAGGTGTTTAAAAAAGCTCCGAGAGTTATCGCTCAAGATATAATAGATAATATTCCAGAAAATGAGATAATTGAAAAAATAGAAATAGCTGGACCGGGTTTTATAAATATATTTATAAAAAATGATTTTTTAGTAAACTATTTGCCAAAATTAGAAAAAGAAGAACCAGATTTTTCATTTATTACGGATAAAGGAACAGTAGTAATAGATTATTCTTCACCTAATATTGCTAAACCTATGCATATAGGTCATTTAAGAAGTACTGTAATTGGTGATTCTATAAAAAGAATATATAAGTATTTAGGGTATGATGTAATTGGAGATAATCATTTGGGTGACTGGGGAACACAATTTGGAAAATTAATAGTTGCATATAGGTTGTGGTTAGATAGAGAACATTATGAAAAAGATCCTATTGGAGAAATGGAAAGAATATATGTAAAATTTGAAAAAGAAGCAGAAAAAAATCCTGAATTATTAGAAGAAGCAAGACAGGAATTAAAAAAATTACAAGATGGAGAAACTGAAAATAGAAAATTATGGCAGGAATTTATAGATTTATCTTTAAAAGAATATAATAAAATATACAGAAGGATGGATATAGAATTTGATACCTATTATGGTGAATCTCATTATCATAGTATAATGCCAGAAATAGTTAAGATGCTTCTTGAAAAAGGTATAGCAACATATAGCGAGGGTGCTGTTGTTGTATTTTTTGATGAAAAAGAAAATCTACCTCCAGCAATTATACAAAAAAAAGATGGTGCATTTTTATATGCAACCTCAGATTTAGCATGTATAAAATTTAGAAGAGAAACATATCATCCAAACAGAATATTATATGTAACAGATGAAAGGCAACAAACACATTTTAAACAAGTGTTCAATATTGCAAGAAAACTGGGTTGGGAAGATAATTATCAACATATATGGTTTGGATTAATGAGATTTGCTGATGGCGTTTTTTCAACAAGAAAAGGTAATGTTATAAAATTACAAGAATTGCTTGATAAAGCAGTAGAAAAAGCAAAAGCGATAATTGAAGAAAAAAATCCAGAGTTATCTGAAGAAGAAAAAAGTAAAATTGCAGAAATTATAGGAATTGGCGCTGTAAAATATGCAGATTTAAGTCAAAATAGAATTAGTCATATAATTTTTGACTGGGATAAAATGTTAGCATTTGATGGGAATACTGCACCATACTTATTATATACATATGCAAGAATTCAATCATTAAAAAGAAAAGCAAAAGATAATGGTTATACATTAGATAATGCTGAAATATTGATTAATGAAAAATTAGAAAGAAAATTGAGTTTATTATTAACTCAATTACCAATAATTGTAATGAGAGCAGCAGATGACTATAAACCTAACTTAATAGCAGATTATTTATTTGAATTGGCTCAAACTTATAATTCGTTCTACAATAGTTTATCTGTTTTAAAAGAAGAAGAAAAAGTTTTAAAATCAAGGTTATTATTATCACATTTAGCAGGAGAAGTATTAAGAAAAGGATTGGATTTATTAGGCATAAAAGTTGTAGATAAAATGTGAGGTGAAAAGATGATTTATTCTGTTGCGTTTTCTTTGTTATTAGCTGGATTGTCAGCGTTTTATTTAAAAGCTAACATTTCTTTGATGTTATTGTCTATAATTTTTGGGACAATTACAGCAATTTTTTCTTTCTTATCAAAAAAATATGATAAACTAACAATAGTATATTTATTTATTGGAGTATTATTATCATTCTTTGGTATTATTAGAGGTTTTGATATAAATTTATTTATAGTATTCGTATTAGCCTCAACGGTATTTTCTTCATTGTATAAGTATAAAAATAAAAAATTATTTATAGCATTAGCGTGGGTAATTAATGCATTAGCAATAGGAACATATATATACATAAACATATCAACTGCGTCTGCAATTATAGTAGCAATTTTAATATTTGCATCAGGATTAAGAGATATTTTCCCAAAGAAAATTTCTGAGGATGATTCAGTTGAAAAGAATAATATTTAGATTATTTAAATCTAATAGATATTCTATAGTATCATTAATTTCAGCAATAGAAAAAGAAAATATAAATATAGAACTTGTGTTAGAGAAAAATTTTAATAAAATTTTAGAATATGATCCAAAAGACACATTAATTGCATATTCTTTTATGAGTTTTGATATATTTGATGTTGAAAAAGAAATTCCAATATTAAAAGAAAAAGGGTTTGAAGTTATTGCTGGTGGTCCTCATCCAAGTGCGATGCCTGAAAGAACATTAAAAATAGGATTTGATAAAATATTTGTTGGTGAAGGTGAAAAAACCTTCACCGACTTTTTAAAATATGGTTCATCTGAAAAGATAATATATTCTCGAGAATATGTGAATTTGAATTATTATCCGCCTTATGCAATAAAAAATAAGCATTTTATGCCCATTGAAATAACAAGAGGATGTCCTTTTTTATGTGGTTACTGTCAAACACCAAATCTTTTTGGAAGAAAAGTAAGACATAGAGATGTGGATATAATAATAGAATATGCAAAAGAAGGGATTAAACATAACAGAAAAATAGCAAGATTTATAACCCCAAATTCCTTTGGATATGGTTCAAAAAATGGAGTTACACCAAATGTGGAAAAAATAGAGGAATTATTATTTAATTTAAAAAAGGTAGGAGTTGAAGAAATATATTTAGGCTCTTTTCCTTCTGATGTTAGGCCAGAATCTGTAACTTCTGGAGTATTAAAAATCATAAAAAAATACATTAATAATAAAATGATTATAGTTGGAGCACAAAGTGGAAGTGAAAAAATACTAGATAAAATAGCAAGAGGACATAATCTAGAAATCGTTGAAAATGCCTTATCATTAATTCATGAAAATGGTTTTATACCATATGTTGATTTTATATTTGGATTTCCGTTTGAAACAGATGAAGATATTAAAAAAACCTTTGATTTTATGGATAAAATAACAGAAAAATACAAAGCCGTTATACATTCACATACATTTATGCCGTTGCCAGGAACACCGTTATTTGATGTTGGACCTGGAAAGCTAAATAAAAAATATTATAAAAAATTAGGAGATTTATCAAGAAATGAAAAATTAGCAGGATATTGGCATAAACAGGAACAATTATCAAAAAAATTATATAATCATTTTTTTGGAGGCGAAATAATATGAAAAAAATTATATTATTATTAATAACCTTAATACCTTTACTGATTTTTTCTGATATCATTGAACAAAAAGAAATAGATTTAAATGGAGATTCAATTAATGAAAAGGTAATTTTAGAAGGAGACTATATTAGTTCCATTTTTATAGATAATCTAAAATTAAAGATAATTGGAAATGAATCAACAACTATAGAATTAAATTTTGGGTCATACGAACCAAAAATTGAATTTTATGATTTTGATGGAGATAAAAAATTAGATGTTTTTATAAAAGGTTATTCAGGTGGAAGTGGTAATTATATTTATTACTATATTTATTCATATTTGAACGGTGAATTGTTGGATACCAAAAATGAAATTTTAGATTTAAAAACATCATTTATGGATGGGTTTAAAGCGCTAGTAAGATTTAAAGATGCTTATACTTATCTTGCTTTATCTGATAGAAAAAGTGAATATATAAAAATGAAAGTGTATAATAAATATGGTCAATTTATAGGTAAAATCAAAGAATTATTTATAGGTGGCATAGGTGAATTAGAACCATATGATTTTGGTAATGATGGAATATATGAATTAAAAGGGATTATTAGTATTTCAGGATTATATCATGCAGATAGAATAGGCTATGCGCATTTTATTTATTCTGTGAAAGAAAAAAGGATCAGATGGCTTGAAATATCAAAAGTTATTTATGTAAAATAAAACAATATTTAATATTTGTAGCAAAAAGTTATCTTGATTTCTTTTGAAACTTATGTTATAATATACTCCGGAAGTTGTTCCGGCGTAGCTCAACGGTAGAGCGGGTGGCTGTTAACCACTAGGCTGGGGGTTCGAATCCCTCCGCCGGAGCCATTAAAATCCCCTTAGGGGTTAACAAGAACGTCCAGTTACCATGCTGGACGTTTTTTGTTTATATTTAGACGTATTCTCTTTTTATTACTTGGAAAACAAAACTTTTTTGAAAAAAATAGAATAAATAATTATCTAAATTTTTTTGTATAATAATACAATTTGTCGTTGTAGCTCACTTCTGCGCTTGAATTATGTCACAATCTGGAATTGGAAGCCAGTTTTTTTAATTTCAGTATATACTCAAATCTTTTGAGAAAATATTCACAATTTTTAAAAAGTAGGAAAAGTTTTTGTAATAATTTTTTGGTAGAATAAAAGTGGAAAAAATATCAATACATTTCGTAAAACTAACGAAAAAATTATTGTTTTTAAAGATTGTGATTTTTTTAACCTTTATAACAAAACAAAAGTGTTTATAAGAATCATATTATAGTGTGTAAAAATTATAATAGATAGGGTGATTAGCCTAAAATATATAATGGAGGTGGGAAGTATGTTATTAAATGGTGCATGGGAAAACAAAGTTGATATTTACAATGTTTTTGAATTAAGATGCAAAACAACAGCATATTTTGGAGTTGGAGCAATAAATAAATTTAAAGACATTTGTGATTTTTTAAACAAAAAAGATATTAAGAAGGTTATTATTATAACAGATGATGTTGTTTATAATGTAACAGGAATTAAAGAAAAAGTAGAGAAATTTTTGGATGAAGCAGATATTTCATATATTGTATATAATGGAGTAAAACCAAATCCAAATGTTAAAATGATTGATGAAGCTAAAAAGATTGGATTAGAATTTGGTGCAGGTGCAGTCATTGGTGTTGGTGGAGGAAGTCATATTGATACTGCCAAGAGTGTAGCCGTATTATTACATGAAAAATATAAAAATTATACAGGAGCAGATTTATATGAATTAAAATTTGTACCGGAAGAAGCTTTACCTATAATTGCAGTTAATACTACTCACGGAACAGGTACAGAGGTTGACAGATTTGCAGTTGCAACTATTGAAGAAAAAGGTTATAAACCAGCATTAGCTTATGATAGTATATATCCTGTATTTGCTATTGATGATCCGGAAATTACAAAGTCATTGCCATGGACACAAACAACATATACAGCAATTGATGCAATAAATCATGTTACTGAGGCAGCAACTACTTTAGCAGCTTCACCATACTCAATACTTTTAGCAAAGGAAACAATTAGATTAGTATCAAAGTATTTACCTCAAGCTCAAGCAAAACCTGGAGATTTAACAGCAAGATATTTCTTGCTTTACGCATCAGCTATAGCGGGTATTTCATTTGATAATGGATTATTGCACTTTACACATGCTTTAGAGCATCCTTTAAGTGGAATTAAACCAGATTTACCACATGGTTTAGGATTAGCTATGCTTTTACCTGCAGTTGTAAAAGCTATATATCCCGCACAACCAGAAGTTCTTGCTGAAATTTATAGTCCAATTGTACCAGATTTAAAAGGTGTTCCAGGAGAAGCTGAATATGCCGCAAAAGGAATTGAAAAATGGTTATTTAATATTGGAGTTACACAAAAACTTACAGATGAAGGATTTAAAGAAAGTGATATAGATAAATTAGTTGAATTAGCATTTAATACACCATCATTGGATTTATTATTGAGTTTAGCTCCTATAAAAGCAACAAAAGATATAGTTAAACAAATTTATATAGATTCATTATATCCATTAAATAAATAAGACACCTTCATTCCGTCCCCTTTTTGGAATAGGCCCCTTTTTGGGGTCTTTGTTTTTTATATAGCTTTATAATATTGAATTATATTAAGAATTTGAAATATTAAGCTATTTCGACATTGAAAAATTTACTTTTTTGTGATATAATTTTAATAAAAAGAAAAGTGTGAGGTCAAAATATGAATGAAATTATAACGGAATTTACTAATGTTCTATTGAAAGGAGATAAGGTTCAATCAGCACAAATAGTGGAAAAATATATTTCTAATTTTTTCTTAATTGAAAAATTAATAGTAGAATCTCTTGAAAAAATAGGAGAATTATGGGAAAATGGCGAGATATCTTTAGCTCAAGTATATATTAGTGGTATTATCTGTGAAGAATTGATGGGGAAATGGATAAAAGACACTCAAGTTAAAAACAAAATTGATTTAAATTTAGCAATAGTTGTTTTAGAAGATTATCATACACTTGGTAAAAAAATTGTTCAATCAATTTTACAATCTGCAGGTTACGTGCTTAAAGATTATGGGATGGGAAAAAGTGTCGATGAAGTTGTGGATTTGGTAATTAAAGACAATATAGAAATATTACTAATATCAACATTGATGTTACCGTCTGCTTTGAAAGTAAATTATTTAAAAAGAAAGTTGCAAGAAAAAGGAAAGAAAACTAAAATAATTGTGGGAGGTGCTCCTTTTAGAATTGATAAAACTCTTTGGAAAGATGTAGAAGCAGACGCACATGCAACACACGCTTTTCAGATATTTGAAATATTAAAAAAGATGGTGAAAAATGATGAAAGAAATGACATCTAAAGAAAGAACGTATATCTCAATAAGTTTTAAAGAACCAGATAGGGTTCCATTGTTTTTATGTTTTTCTTATTATGGTGCTAAAGAATTAGGTATGTCTGTAAAAGAATATTTTTCTAATTATGAAAATATAGTTATTGCACAGATGAAAATGAGAGAAAAATATAATAACGATTGTTACTGCACTTTTTTTTATGCATCTTTAGAAATAGAATCATTTGGGGGAAGAACTATTTTTATAGAAAACGGTCCACCAAATGCAGCAGAACCTATTATAAAAAATTTTGAGCATATAAATAGCTTAGAAATTCCTAATGTTAAATATTCAAAACCATTAGAACAAGTTTTTGAATTGCAAAAAAAATTAAAAGAAAAAAGTTCTGATGATGTCCCTATTATTGGAGTTATTATTTCTCCATTTTCGTTGCCTATAATGCAATTGGGATTTGATAAGTATATAGAATTAATCTATTTTTATCCTGACTATTTTTGGAATTTGATAAATAAGAATATAAAATTTTCGATCTCTTGGGCTAATATGCAATTAAAAGCAGGTGCAGATATGATAGTTTACTTTGATCCTATGCTTTCAACAGAAATGCTTCCTAAAGATATAATATTAAAAACAGGATATAAAATAGCTCAAAAAACATTAAATTTAATAAATGGTCCTGCTGCAATCCATCTTGCTTCTGCGAAAACAGAAGGTATTGTTGAAGAACTATTAAAAACTAAAGCATTAGCATTGGGAATAAGTAAAAATGATAATATAAAGAATCTGAAAAACAAGACATATGGAAAAATGAGTTTGATTGGTAATCTTGACGGTATTTCTATGAGAAAATGGAATTATTCAGATGTTGAAAGAAATGTTAAAAAAATAATATTTGAAGGTGCAGAAGGTGGAGGGCTTATCCTTTCTGATAACCATGGTGATATTCCGTGGGAAGTTGATGAAAATGTTCTTCTTTCAATTGCAGAAGTTGTAAAAAAATATGGGAAATATCCCTTAAAAAAGGATTGAATTTTATGGAAGACAAAATAAAATTATACGTATGTGAAAGTTTTAAAAAAGAATTTGAGATGATTAAGGAGAACTTAAAATACAATATAGAAGTTTTTTCTTTTCCATCTTACTGTACCTATCATCAAAAAATAAAAAAATCAAAATTTATCAAGGGAAATTTAGAAAACATAAAGAATTCTATTTGTATATGTGGAAGGTTTTGTGAGTTGCAAAAAGAATTACCAGAAAATGTAAAAAAAGACGTAAAATTTTATAATTTGGATAATTGTTTATATATTTTTAGCAAAAATAAAGTAGATAAACATTTAAAAGAAAGAGCATATATTATAACTCCATGGTGGGTGGAAAAATGGAAAGAAAATATTTTATCATATGGTTTTGACAGAAAAACAGCCCAAAGATTTTATAAAGAATCATTTAAAAAAATAATTCTCTTTGACACTAAAACTAGCAATAAAATTGAAGAGAAATTAAAAGCATTTTCCGATTATATTTTATTACCATATTTTATTGAAGAAATAGAACTAGATTATTTGGAAATATTAGTTTCAAAAATTTTAAATGACTTTATATTAGAAAATGAAATTAAGAAAAAAGAAGAAGAAATAAAAGCGTTGGATATTGAAAAAAGTAATTATATAGCCGTTTTAAATATGATAAAAGACTTTTCAGAATTAGAATCTAAAGAAATGATTATTAATGGTATTATAAATCAAGTGAAAATATTTTTTGCTCCAAAAAATATTCAATATATTGAATATGATGGAGAAGATATTTTGTCAGGAGAAAAATACGAAATAATAAGAAAAAACAAAGGATTTATTGTTAAATTAGAGTATGGAAAAAAGATTTTTGGTTATATAAAGTGTGAAGGTTTTTTATTTCCACAATATTTCGATAGATACTTGAACTTCATGCTTAATAGCTCTAATATATATGGTTTGATGATTTCAAATAGTTATATGTTAGAGCAAAATAAAATACTCTCTATAACTGACCATTTGACAGGTATTTATAATAGAAGATATTTTGAAATTAGGTTAAAAGAAGAAATAGAAAGAGCTAAAAGAACAAAAAATATTTTTTCTTTGATGCTATTTGATATAGATAATTTTAAAATGATAAATGATAATTATGGACACAAAGTTGGAGATGAAATTTTAAAAAAACTTGTTGAATTAATAAAAAGTAGAATACGAAAAACAGATATATTTTTTAGATGGGGTGGTGATGAATTTGCTATAATATTACCCCATACAAAGTTAAAAGAGGCAAAAGTTTTAGCAGAAGAATTAAGAAAAACAATCTATAAAACAGATTTTGGAATTAATAATAGAATTACATGTAGTTTTGGAATAACCAGTTATGACCAAAATACCACATTTTCAGAAATAGTAAAGAAAGTAGATTGTTTAATGTATAGAGCTAAAAAAGATGGAAGAAATAAAATTTGTAATTCTTAAAAAAATGAGCAAAAATGAAATTTTTGCTCATTTTCTCTGATTATTCTTCTTCCATCTAAAGTATATTAAGCACCCTTTAGTATAAGAAATTTCTATTTTATCATTAATAGTTTCATTACTAATACCAATTGGATTATTAAAAAATAATGCTCCATTTTTTAAAGGGTATTTAAATCCTTCGAGGTAAATTCCTTCAGTTTTTTCTGTTAATGAAAGAATTGACCATGTTTCACCAATTTCTACAACTTTTTCGAAATTTTTGGGAATTTTAGATATTTCCAAAAACTCTTCTTCAAAAAAAATATTTGCGTTAAATTTATTTAATAAAACAATTGCACCCCAAATGTGATCTAACCTGTTTCCTAGAAATCCAGATATAATAATTTTATTTGCCTTTTTTTCTAAAGCAAATTCAACAGCTAAGTCTATATCAGTGAAATCTTTTTCGGGTCTATATTTAATAATTTCAACACCATTTGATTCAGCCCATTCTATGGATTCTTGTGATGCAGAATCCAAATCTCCAATTAAATAATCAGGCTCAATATCAATAGTTTTAAACAATTCGATTCCCTTATCTACAGCAATTAAAATATCTGAATCATCAATAATATTTTTATAATATTTCAACGAACTTTTTGGATTTCCGCCAGACACTATAAACGTTTGCATTATTATGCCCCTCTTTTCAATTGGTTTTTATATTTGTTTACTGTTCTTCTTGATATTTTGAGATTTAATTCTTTTTCAATCATTTTTGATAATTTGTTATCAGAAATATCCATATGCTTTTTTATAAAATTGATAATTATCTCTTTTTTATTATTTTGAGATTCTTTTGTATTAAAAATGCTGGAAAAAGGCATAACAACCTTTTTAAGATTCATGAAATATTTTGAAGACACACTTCTGCTAACAGTGGAAGGAGAAATATCTAATTTTGATGCAACATCTCTTATTCCCAATCTTTTTGGATTATTACCTGATTCTAAAAAATCAAAATTTTCTTTAACCATTAATTCAGCTAACGTATTTAAATATTCTTTTCTTTTATTAATAGCATTTCTTATTATATACAATTTTTCCATTTCTTTTTCTATGTATTTTTTTAAATTTTTTTCTTTTATTTTCTTTAAATTTTTCAGATAAAGATCATCGATTTCTGGTATTTTAGGAATATTAATTTCCCATTTAATATCATTATTATCTTTAAAAAAGATTACATCAGGGGTTGCATTTATGTATATAATATTATTGTTAGTTTCCAAACTCGAAAGGGGGAATCCGCTTTCTCCACTTTTTTCTCTTATTTTTAAAGCCTTTTCTAAAGATTCTTCAGCAAAACCAGTTGGACCTAAATTTTTTAGAATATCAATTAATAGTTCATATTCTTTTTTTGTTATATTATATTTTTTTATAAATTCTTTTTTGGGAATAGTTAATATTCCATTGTTATCCAGATAGTTAAACAATGTTTCAGCTATAATTTCAAGATTATCAGGAACCAAAGCTAAATATAGAGGTTTTATTTCATCTAAAAAACTTATTTTATATGTTGTAGTTTCTAAAATATAATCAAGATAATCTAAACTATATAAATTGAGATTTTCATCTTCGAACTTTAAAAAAACATTTTCTAAAATGAATTCTTTAATTTCATTATCAAGCTTGTTTAATGGCATTTGAACAATTGTTAATGCCTGGATTTGTTTTTGAGTTAATTTTTGTTTTTGCTTTAATTGTTGAAGTAATGATCTTTTAAGCATTTATAACCTCCAATAATGCTTTATACAAATTTTTTGCAATATCAAGAGGTGTAGTGTAATATTCAGTCTTTTCAGCGCTAACTATTTCAGCAGTTCTTCCTAATAAATAAGAAGCGATAATACTTGCTTCCATTACATTTAATCCTTGAGCAATTAATCCGGCAATTATACCTGTTAATAAATCACCACTTCCACCTTTTGATAAAGCGGTATTACCGGTAATATTAAAATATGTTTTTTCTCCATTTGTTATTGTAGTAGTAACATCTTTAAATACAATAGTAGCTTTTTTATTTTTAGCAAAATATTCAGTATAATCATAATTTTGTCTTATATCAATTTCATCAGTTCTTACAATTCTTTGCATTTCGCCAACATGTGGAGTTAAAACGATGTTTTTTCTTAACGCTAAAGCATCAACAGCATAAAGAGCATCAGCATCAACAACTATTGGAGATGTGGAATATTCAACAACATTTCTTACGAATTGCATAGTTTCGTTTGAACGTCCTAACCCAGGTCCAATAACAATAACAGAAGCTTTTTTTATATCTTTAGATATAATATCAATATCTCTTAATGAAAATTTGTTTTTATTTAGAGATTTATAAATTATTCCAGGTTCATGCTCTAAAACTGAAGAAGACAATGAACTAGGAGTTATAAGTTTAACTAATCCTGCGCCAATTTTTTGAGCTCCTATAGCTGATAAAACTGAGGCACCTGGAAATTCGGAAGACCCTGCAAGTATAAGAACATTTCCAAAATCATATTTTTGTGAGAATTTTGGCCTTTTTGGTAGTAATTTTTTTACCATATCTGAAGTTACAAGTTCTCTATGAGACAATGAAAATAAATCCTTTGGAAAAGAAAGAGGTGCAACAATTATTTTACCAGAATATTCTCTTCCAGGGAAAAAAATATGTCCAAGTTTATAGCTTCCAAAAGTAATAGTTTTATCAGCTTTTATGGCATTTTTTGAAATTTTTCCTGTATTAGCATCTATTCCAGATGGGATATCAATTGAAATGACAATTCCTCTTTTTTTTGAATTGATAATATTAATAACTTCTTGAGTTTCTTCTTTTAAATCATCTTTTAAACCGATACCTATTAATCCATCAATAATACAGTCGGCAGTACTCACATGATTTTCAAAATTTTTGTCGTATTTAATAAAATTATCAAATTTAAACTTTTTTATTATTTCTAATTGTTTTTTAAATAAATTACTCTGATTATTTCCAATAATAATTATTTTTAAATTTTTATATCCTTCATTATATAGCAATCTTGCAGCAGCCAAACCATCACCACCATTATTTCCTGTTCCCAAAACAAATAAAAAGTGAGTATTTTTTTTAAAGTTTTTAATAATTTCGTTATAAATTGAAATACCAGCTTGTTCCATTAATATTTCTGAACCAATTCCATATTCTTCAGAAGTTAATTTATCGATTTTCTTCATTTCTTCTTTTGTTAAAATATGCATAAAACCACCCCTTTTTTTTTCTCAATTTAATTTTATCACATTTCTGTCATTTTTAATAAATCCGACATGTTTAATAGAAATTATGCTATAATTATTTTGAGGTGATATTATGCATCCTATTGTTCAACAATTTTCAAAAATGGATATTTTTAAAAAATTGAAAATATCTGAAATAGAAGAGTTAATAGAGAAAAGAGATATTGTTTTTAAAGAATATAACAAAAATGTTTTGGTTAAAGCAAGAGGAGAAGAAATAGATGAAATAATGGTTTTGATTCATGGCAAAATAAGAGCTGAGATGACTGACTATAATGGAAAAAATCTAGTCATAGAAGAAATTAATGCACCTAGTCTTTTAGCAATCAGCTCAACATTAGCAAAGAATAGCGAATTGCCCGTAGATATTATTACCGAAGAGAAGTCGGTTATAGGATATTTGCCGAAAGAAAAAGTATTTGATTTATGTATTCAAAATAAAGAATTTTTAAAAGAATTAATAGAATTTTTAGGTACAAAATTTAATTTTATATCTCAAAAATTATGGTTTATTACTCTAAACAACTTAAGAGATAAAATACTGCTTTATATTAGTTCAAAATTAAAAAGTGAAGATGATTATATAATCTTAGAAAATTCAATTGAACAATTATCACATCTTTTTGGTTCAACAAGGCCAGCACTATCAAGAGCATTTTCTAAACTTGAAAGTGAGGGGGTGATAAAAAAGGAAGGGAATAAAGTATATATATTAGATAAAAGTAAATTATATGGCTGAGAGGACATTATTAAACTAAAGATCTCTTTCTTTATTCGAAAAATTAAAGTGTAATCTATGTTACAGACAAAATGGATAAAAAAAGTTATAATTAACTCGAGAAGAAAAAATAAAAAAATCACAAAGTGGGTGATGGGAATGAGTGAACTATTTAATAAAAAGGAATATTTAAAAAACTTAATAAGAAGAGTAAATGATGAAAAAGACAATGAAAAATTAAAAGAGGAATTACAAAAAACAATAAAAGAATTATCTGCAGAAGACATTGCTGTTGTTGAACAAGAATTGATGGAAAATGAAGGTATAACAATTGAACAAATTCAGTCTGTCTGTGATGTGCATTTAGGACTTTTTAAAGAGTATATTGATCAAGAAAAAATTGATGTTGAGGAATGGCACCCTATATTTATCTTAATGAAAGAACATGAGCATATAATTAAAACAGCTGAAGGAATTAGAGATATAGCAAAACAAATATTGTCTAAAAAATCTATACAGGAAGCATTTCCGATATTTATGAAATTAAGTATGTATTTAGATGAATTAATGGCAGCTGAAAATTATTTTTTAAAAGAAGAAAATGTACTTTTTCCGTATATAGAAAAACATGGAATTACTAAACCGCCAGCAGTAATGTGGAAAGAACATGATCAAGTAAGAGAGTTAAGAAAAAAAATTATCGCAATAAAGGAAAATAGAAATTTTGAAGAGGCAAAAAAAGAATTATATAATTTATCTTTATTTTTATTAGAATTTTTCATGAATCATGTTCGTAAAGAACACTCTGTATTGTTTCCGACAGCATTAAAACTTATCAGTGATGATGAATGGATTGATATTCGCCAACAATTTGATGAAATAGGATATTGTTGCTTTGATCCAAAACCATTAGAAATAGAAGTGAAGAAAGAGGAAAATTTAGTCGATGGAAAAATAAAACTGCCAAGTGGCGAATTAACAGTTGAGCAATTAAAGTTTATGTTAAACACTTTACCGATAGATATAACCTTTGTAGATGCGAATGATGAAGTGAAATATTTTAGTGAATCAAAAGAAAGAATATTTATTAGAAGTAGAGCAATAGTAGGTAGAAAGGTACAAAATTGCCATCCGCAAAAAAGTATTGATATAGTAAACAAAATTGTTAGTGATTTTAAAACAGGAAAAAAAGATCATGCTGATTTTTGGTTAAAATTGGGAGAAAAATATGTATATATTAGATATTTTGCTGTGAGAAATGACAAAGGGGAATATCTTGGTACACTGGAAGTAACTCAGGATATAGCACCTATAAAGGAAATAGATGGTGAAAGACGTATTTATGACGAAAATTAAAATATTATGGAGGTGTTAATTATGGGTATGTTTTGTTATCAATGTGAAGAAGCTGCAAGAGGAGTAGGCTGTACAGCTATAGGGGTATGTGGAAAGACTCCAGAAGTTGCAAATTTACAGGATATGTTAATTTGGGTAACAAAAGGGTTATCTTTTTGGACATTAAAAGCTAAAGAATATGGAGTTAAAGATGATGAAGCAAACTTATATGTTGCAGAAGCATTGTTTAGCACAATTACAAATGTCAATTTTTCTGTTGAAAGAATGGTCAGTTTTATTGATAAAGCAATAGAATTAAGGGAAAAAGTAAAACATTTGTTTTTAGATGCATATGTAGCAAAAGAAGGCAAACCATTTGACGAAAAAGTTCCAGAAGCTGCAGAATGGTATAAACCAGGAGGAGCAGAAATATATGAGTTAAAAGGTATGGAAGTAGGAGTTATGTCAGATGAAAATGAAGATATTAGATCTTTAAAACAATTATTAATATATGGCTTAAAGGGTATAGCTGCTTATGCAGATCATGCATATGTTTTAAAATATGCAAATGATGAAATACTTTACTTCTTACAAAAAGGATTAGTTGAAACATTGAGAGAAGACATTACTGTTGACGAGTTAATAAATCTTGTTTTAGAAGCAGGAAAGTATGCCGTGGAAGCTATGGCATTATTGGATAAAGCAAACACATCAACATATGGTAATCCTGAAATTACAGAAGTATATACCGGAACATATAATGCACCTGGAATTTTAGTAAGTGGGCATGATTTATTAGATTTAGAAGAATTATTAAAACAAACAGAAGGAACAGGAATTAAAGTTTATACACATGGAGAAATGTTACCAGCTCATGCTTATCCAGAATTAAAAAAATATAAACACTTAGCAGGAAACTTTGGAGGTTCATGGTGGAGACAGGATAAAGAATTTGAAGAATTTGGCGGAGCAATATTAATGACAACAAACTGTTTAGTTCCTCCAAAAGAATCATATAAAGATAGAGTATTTACCACAGGATTAGTAGGATTTGATAAATTAACTCATATTCCAAATAGAACAGATGGAAAACCAAAAGATTTCTCACCAGTTATAAAGAAGGCGTTAGAATTAGGACCAATTCCAGAAAGGGAAGGGAAGAAATTAGTAATAGGTTTTGCTCATGAACAAGTAGCTCAGGTGTCAGATAAAGTAATTGAAGCTGTTAAAACAGGAGCAATAAAGAAATTCTTTGTAATGGCAGGTTGTGATGGAAGACATAAAGAAAGAGAATATTATACAGAATTTGCATCCAAATTACCAAAGGATACAGTAATTCTTACGGCAGGATGTGCAAAATATAGATATAATACATTAGATCTTGGAGATATTGGAGGAATTCCAAGGGTATTAGATGCAGGTCAATGTAATGACTCTTACTCATTAGTAGTAACGGCATTAAAATTAAAAGAAGCATTTGGATTAGAAGATATTAACGAATTACCAATTGAATATAATATAGCCTGGTATGAACAAAAAGCAGTAGCAGTATTATTAGCATTATTATACTTAGGAGTAAAAGGAATAAAATTAGGTCCGAAATTACCAGCATTTGTTTCACCAAATGTATTGAAAGTATTAGTTGACAATTTTGGAATTAATCCTATTACTACTGTTAAAGAAGATTTAGAATTTTTCTTGAATAAATAATTAAATAAAAATAATTACCCCCCTCTGAATTTCAGAGGGGAGTTTTTGTTGTTAATAATATTATGTCTTATTTTATTTCTATGTACCTTACTTATTAGACAGAATTGTTTATAGTAAGACCAATTTTTTCTTTAAATCTTTTTCAGTTAAAAATTTCAGTAAATCTATAAATATTTAATAACCACCAAAGTTCTTTTGGATTATAATAATCTAATTTAGAATATTTTTTTGTATCTATTAGATACGAAATTATTTTATTATTTATTATATTTTCCCAATTATTTTTACATAATAATTTTATTACAGAATCATACTTATTTGGAGGTTCTGGAAATGGGTATTTATTTCTTTGGATAATATTCTTTGGTAATATTTTCTCGTATGCTTTTCTTAATATATATTTTTCTTTTTTATCAAATAATTTTAAATTGCTATCAATGGTTAATCCCAATTCTAGCATTTTATTATCATCTACAAAAGGAACTCTACACTCAATAGAATGAGCCATGCTTAACTTATCTTCTTGTAACAATAAATTATGCAAAATGGTTTTTATTGCATAAATCGTATAATTTTCATATTCTTTTTGGTATCCGTTTAATATATTATTAGAAATATATTCATCTAAGATATTTAAAAGTATATTTTTTGAATAATTTGAAAGTTTTTCTTTAAATACTATATTTTTTTTAAAATAACTATCTATTAACATTTTTTTATTAAAATTATTCTCCACGAATTTATATATATTCCAAATTTTTATATAACCTAACCATAATTCATCAGAACCTTGTCCGTTTAAAATAACTCTAAATCCTTCTTCTTTAGCGGCTTTGTAATTTAAATAATCAGATATATATACTTTATCCATCAAAAGTTCTTCCATATGAAAAATTACCTCATCTAATGTTTGCATATTTATATTTTCAGGTTTTACTAAAATTTTATGGTGCCTAATTTTTTCTTTTTTAGTTAGACTTTCTGCGTGTTTCAAATCTTTATTTTCTCTTTCTTTATAGTAAATGGTAAACGAATCAATTATTCTATTGTTTAAATCACTGTATTCTTTTGTAATTATACTACTATCAATGCCTCCTGATAAAAAAGTTGCTATTTGAAATTTAGACAAAGATTTATATTTAATGGATTTTTTCATTGATTCTTTAAATAGGATGATTGCATTTTTTTCTTTTTTATATTTTATATTTATACTAGGTTTAAAATATTTATATTTTTTTTGAATCCCATTTTTATTAAAAATAATTATAGTTCCAGGTTCCAACATTTCAATTTTTTCAAAAAAAGTATTATAATATGGCAACCATAAATTAGTAGAAAAAGATAAAAGGATAGTATCCAAATTTATATTTTTACAAATAGTATCATCTGAAAAAATAGATTTTATTTCTGAAGAAAATATTAACCTATCACTATCGATATAATAATATAAAGGTTTTATACCAACTCTATCCCTTATTAAAGAGATGGATTTTTTTTCTTTGTTGTATATTGCAATTGAAAAAAAACCATTAAATTTTTTTACTGCATCTAATCCCCAATAATCAAAAGATTTAGCAACTACTTCTGTATCTCCATATGATAAAAATGTATAACCTTTTGTTTTAAGTTCTGCTTTTATTTCTTGAAAATTATATATTTCCCCATTATAAACAATAACAAGATTATTAAAAACATATGGTTGATGAGATAAATTACTAATATCCTGTATTTTTAATAAATTATGTCCTAAACCAATATTTTTATCTAAAAAAACATTTTTGTAATCTGGACCTCTATGTTCTATTTGTTTTAACATTTTATATAAATCATGTTTTTCAACATTTCCTTTGAAATTATATATCCCAACAATTCCACACAATGGTTACATCCCCTTTATAAAACTTTATTAAATGAAAATTTACTTCATATAAAAAATGCATTTACTCACATATTTTTATATTTTCATTATTTTTAAGTATAAAATAAAATGAAATTAAAATTATTCCAACTCCTATAATATAAAAACCGTATTGTATTACTATTTTACCAATAAAACCAAAAAATAAATTCCCAACAGGCATTAATATGCTTGCAAGTGTAAAAATTACAGAGAATACTCTTCCCTGATAATCAGAATCAACATTTTTTTGAACATAACTGAAAAATGAAACATTGAATTGTCCAAGAAATAATCCAAATAAAAAAGTACTAATATAAAGCATAATAATTTCTTTAAATTGAATTAATAATAGTGAAGATCCCATTAAACCAAAAATAATACCATTTGTAAGTATTTTTTCATCGTACTTTGAAAATAATCTGGAAGTTACAACAACAAAAATAGAACCAACTGCTTCGGCGGTTAATGCTCCGGAATATGCCATTGGAGAATTTAAAACACTTTTAGAAAATAACGGTATATACAGATTGTATCCTGCTATAAAAAAATTTACTAAAGATGCTGTTAGTATCATTTTTCTTAAATTTTTATTTTTCCATATATATTTAATCCCATTTTTAAATAAAATAATTCCGTTTTTTGTTTTTGTCAAATTATCTTTTTTATATTGATAATCAATAAAAATTTCTGAAAATCCTGAAAAAAGAAATGTTGCTCCATTAATCAGGAAAATTACATGTATTGGCACAACATTTATCAATGAAATACTAAAAAGCGGAGAAATTACTTTTATGATATTTTCCATGCTATTAAACCATGCATTAAAACTTACTATATCTTCACTATTTATTACTTCAGAAACTATTGAACGACTTGCAATGGAAAATATTGCAAAAACAGCAGAAGATAATATATAGACCAATGCTATCATTGTTATGGATGGATAGTTAATAGATATTATACCAAGTAAAGTCATTGTTATCCCATTTATAAAATCACATATTATCATCAATTTTTTTCTATTTAATATATCTACAGTTGTTCCGCCAATTATATTTAGAATTAACATAGGTAATATTACTAATGATGATATTATTCCTATAATTTTTGTATCTCCCGTTTTTGATATTATCCACCAATTAATAGCATATAAAAAAAACAAATCTCCCATATATGAAACTGCGTTACCAGAAATTAAAAGAAGTTGATTCTTTTTTTTAGATAATACACTCATTATGACATCTCCTTTAACCTTTCGGGCGCTGTTAAGTAATATACATAACATTTATCTTCTTCTGTAAAGGAAGTTATATATATTTTCTTACCTGGAAAAGATTTTAAGGTGTTTCGAGTTTTCTTTAATTTATTAATAAGATCTTCTTTTTCTATTTGACGTATTTCACCGAGATAATTTATTGAAACCAATACATTTAAGTCATAAGCAAATTCCATTTTTTTCTGTATCTCATTCATTATTGGATAATTTTTGAAGATAAATTGTTGGGGTTGATAACCGTTTTCATATCTTTTCAATAATTTTAAAAATTTTTGTTCAAAAACATTTTCGGTCCAGTTATTACTATATCTAAATACAATAGAGGTATGATAATCTCCTATATTTTTTGAAAAATCCTTGTCATTAAAAATTCTATAATTCATAATTGTACTTGCTATTAATGACTCTATATTCATAATTTTTGATATTTTGGATAGAATCCTTTTTATAATAAAAATTATTTTTTCATCATTTTCGATTTTATTCTTTATTTTAAAAGTGTCGATTAATATATCATTATCTGTATAAGGGACAAAGCCATGTTTTTCAACTTCGAATAATTCTTTTGTATGTTCATCTGATAAGAATTTGTAGTTATTATTTTTTTCTTTTATTATTTTTACAAAATCTGAAAAATATGATTTATTTTTATTCTCATATTTATCGTTTAATATATCAAAGAAACTTTGTTTTAATACATGAACACTTTTCTGATCCATTATATTATGTGAAAAGATCATATTTAATTTGATACAGTTTTCGGTATAATTTATATAAAACATATATAATAAATGATTTAACCTGTTTTTTATTAATATTTTTTCTATTATTTCATTAATTCTTTCTTCAGGCTCATTTTCAAATATTAAAACATCCTCTGAAATATCAAAGCCTTTATTATATTCAACAAAATACAAAGTATCTTCTTCTACAATTTTACTTCTTAGTAATTCATGAGTATTTATTAATTCATTTAATGCTTTTGTGATTTTGTTTAGCTCGTATATGAAAGGAATATTTATGTTTACATGAATATATGAGTTAAAGTTATCATAATAATAAACTTTTTGAAGATAATGTGTTTCGTATTTTTTAAAGATTTTATCGCTCAATATTTTTTTATTAATTTTTTTATACCATTCCTCGATTGTTTTTTCTGAGGAAATAATCAATTTTTTTAATATTGGTTTATAATGTATCTGATTTAAGTTTTTTTCTATATATTCTGTCATTGAATTAATGTCTGGATATATATATAAAAAATCATCCGATAAATTTATATCAAATACTTTTTCTAAATTATTTATTAATTTTAAAGATGATAATGAATCACTGCCTGGCAACATAAAGAAAGATATATTGTCTGAAACATTATCTTCATATGATAGTGTTGTTTTAATGATATTTTTTATTTTCTGTTTTATATAGTCATCTGAAATATTATTCTTTACTCTTAGAGTTTGTGTATAATATTCTTCAAACATTTTTATTAATGATTTCATATCTATTTTTTTATTAATATTCAAAGGCATTTTATCTATTCTTATATAGAATTCCGGAATCATATATTTATTAAGAAATTTTCTTAAAACATTTTTAATTTTATTACCCTCAATTTCTTTATTTGAAATATAAAAACAAATTAGCTTCTTTTTATAATAAATTATTTTTAATTGTTTTATGGGAAAATTATTATAAATTCTGTTTTCAATCTCTTCCAACTCCACCCTGATTCCGTTTATCTGAATCTGTGAATCCTTTCTTCCAAGAAATATAATATTATTATCTTTTATATAACCATAATCCCCCGTTTTATAATACTTTTCACCATTTATTAGTACAAACATCTCTTCTGTTAATTTCTTATTGTTATAATATCCATCTGTAACCCCATTACCACCAACTAAAATTTCACCTTCTTTACCTTCAGTACCTTTTTCTTTTTTAATTTTTATTTTTACGCCATTTAACGCCTTACCTATTGGGACAGTTTTTTTAATATTATTCTTTATTTCATACATTGTTGCATATACCGTTGTTTCTGTAGGCCCGTATAGATTGAAAATCTGCGTATTATCTAAAATATTTCTTACCTTATTTGCTAAAGAAACAGGGAACACCTCTCCAGCAACCATTAAATATTTTAAATCCTTGCATTTTTCAGAAAATTTTTCATTTTCTGAAATCATGCTTAATATCGAAGGAGAAAGTGCAAGATGTGTAATTTTATATTCATAAATAATGTCTATTAATTCTTTGAATAATTCCTGATCCCTTTTACAGGGAATAACTATACTTCCACCACCAGAAACCCAACCAAATAATTCCGATAATGAAACATCAAATGTAAAAGGTGTGCTAAATAAATATCTATCTTCAATATTAACAGGAAATTTCAATTGTAATTCATTTATAATCCATGAAAGATTTTTATGTCTTGCAATAACTCCTTTTGGTTTGCCTGTACTACCAGATGTAAATAAAATGTATGCATAATTCTCTATATCAATATTTTCATCAAAATGCGATTTTTTAATCATTCCATTTTTTACATTAAAAATTTTATTATTAAATAATGAAGTATATTTTTTATATTCAAAATTAATAAGTACGGGTTTTTCAGAAAATTGAGTGATTATTTCTTTTATCTTGTTTTCTGGATAATTATCTGATATAGGAACATATGCAGCTCCTATTTTAAAAAGAGCTAGTATTGTAAACAACAAAAATTCATCTTTTTTCATTATGATAGGAATAATATCCCCTTTTTTTATTCCAACTGAGTAAAAATAACCAGCAAGATTATCGGTAATTAAATCTGTTTCTCCATAACTATACTGTACTCCTTCTGTCGTAATAAGTGCTGTTTTTTTTCTGTTTTTAGATACCTGTTCTTTAAATTCTTTTATTATATGTTTTTGATTCAATAGATTATCCTCCTTTTTGTGAAATTATTAATATATACTTTAATAAATCAATATATAATTTATTGTTGTGCATTTATCCCTCCATCAACAAAAATACTTTCCCCATTTATGTATTTTGCTTTTTCCGAAATTAAAAATTTTATTATTTCACTATATTCTTGAAAATTCCCACGTCTCCGCAAAGGAATTTTATCTTTTTTTACTTTCCAATCATCATAATTATTATCATCCGAACTTTGCAAAATATCAGAAGTATCATTAACATCTTTCAATTTTCCTTTCATACCAGAAATATTTAAACAGATTGAATTTATATTATACTTACCAAATTCAACAGCTATAGATCTTGTTAAAGAACATAATGCTGCTTTGGACATGGAATATTCGGTAGCATTTGGAATAGTCCTTACACTTAAAGTTGATGAAATATTTAAAATGGTTCCATATCTATTTAATATCATCTTAGGCAAAAATAATTTTATCAGTAAATAAGGAGCAACTAAATTAACTTTCCAAAGTTTTTCAAATTCCTCTAAGTTAGTTTCTAAAAAAGGTTTATCTATATCAATCGCTGCGTTATTAATTAGAATATCTATTTTATTATAATCTTTAATTATTTTATTATATAAACTTTCTATTTCATCTTTATATTTTAAATCACATTTGAGCCAAAAAACATTTGGATAAATTTTTCTTATTTGTTTAATTTTTTCATGATTACTTGAAACACCTATTATTTTATATTTTTTTTCATTATATAAAATTTTTATAATATTTTGTCCTAGTTTTCCAGTAGCTCCAGTTAAAAGAATATTTTTTTTCATTATTTATACCCCTTCCACGAAATTTTAATTTTTATTAATAATTAAATTAATTTAAAATTTTCAAAATTACATAAAAGGAGAATGTAAGGCTTTATTCTTCCTTGAAATATTTGTTTTTTCAATCGCTGAATATGTTAATTCTATAATTTCTTGAACACTTAAATATCCAATTTTCAATTTAGGAAATCTTGTAAGCTTATAAAAAAAAGTCTTGTCTGCAATATGCATATCAAAATATCCAATATTATCATTAATAGATTCTCTTATAAGATGATTAGGAATATTTAAATCCAAATTAAGAAATTCTTGATATTCAAAAATAATATTTTTTAATTTTAATGAAATTGAAGGGATCTGATAATTATGCCATCTATAATAATTTAAATCTAAATTAGATGCAAGAGTAATTCGCTGATTGATAATTTTTTTATTATCACCAGGAATTCCAATAATAAAACTTCCTTCAACATTAATTTTATATTTTTTTAATAACTCTACAGTTTTATAGATGTCTTTTATAGAAATTCCTTTTTTAATATTTTTTAAAGTATGATCATCTAATGCCTCTAGTCCTAATTCAATAGTTTGGCAGTTTGAGTCCTTCAACATTTTTACTTTTTCTTCATTAAGTTCATCGATTCTTGACAAACCTACCCATTTTATTTCAATATCAAAATTAGATAATTTTTTACACAATATTTTAAAATCTGGATGACTCACAATACTAGAATCCCAAAAATAAAAATTGGTTATTTTGTATTTTTCAAAATAATATTTTAATTCAGTTAACACATGTTCAACGTCTCTATATATATATTTCCTATTTCCCCATATTAAATTTTCATCGCAAAACATGCATTTGTTATATCTGCAACCATTAGAAAAAAAAACCGGAACCATCAAATTTTTATAGCTTTTTAAGTTAAATTTTTCCCACGATACTTTTAATGTATTTTGTTTTAATTCAAAATTTTTATAATATATTTTTTTGTTTTTTTTAATTATTTCTATGTTATTTAATAAATATATATAATCTCCTACAAAATAATAATCTATATATTTTGTAAATTTAGAAACTTCATATAAAATATTTCCATTATATAAATAATTTATAAAAATTCCACCAACAACAATAATTATATTATTATTAATTTTTTTAATTATTTTAGATATTTCAATGCAATCATTCAAAAAGCCATACTCACATTCTATATATACTATTTGTACATTATTAATTTTAAAAAAAAGTTCTTTATAAAATAAATCATATTTGTATTTTTTAAATTGATCTAAAGTTAATTTATCTATTTCTTTTTCATAGAAAAATTCCAATATTTCTATATTGTATCTTTCTTTTAAAACTGCTTCACATGTTGTTAATCTTATATTTGGAAAATCATAATCTGCATTTTTAATCTGTGGATCTATTAACAAGTAATTCATATAAAAATTCTCCTTTCAAAAATATAAGATTTTAAGGATGAAAAATTGGAAGTTGTTTTAAAGGGGGTTTTAATTCTTTGGCTAAAAATTTTATAGCTTCACAATTGTGCCTTTTTGGTTTGAATAAATCACCTAACTCATTTAAAGATTCTCCTAAACATCCACCAGCGCAAAAATATTTTATTTCACAATTAGAACATTCTTTCATATTATCAACTATCCTACTTCTAATTTTTTCAATTTTGTTATAATCATATATAATACGTTTTTTTTCATTGTCATATTTTCCGTAAACTAAATCAGATAAGACATCTTTTTTATATGACATATCACAAGCAGTAACATAACCATCTATTGTTAAATGTGGTGATGGATTGCAAGCTCTACATGAAATGCTAGTTTTTTCATCAAAATTAATAATAAAATATGATCCATAAAAAATTCCTTTTTTTTGTGCATATTTATGAGCTTTTAAATATTCTCTTGCATATATAAGTGGAGGAATTTTTTCTTCAAAAAAATCTTTTTCTCTCATATTAATAGGTAAAAATATTAAATCAGAGTATAAATATTTTACATTTAAAGAGTCAAAATAATCTATTAATTCTTTTTGGCCAAAAATATTTTTTTGTCCGATTGTAATTCTTACTCCTAAATACTTTATATTATTAGTTAAATACTTTATATTACTTTCAACTATTTTACTGGATGAATTCCCACTTAAAGTAGGCCTATAATAATCCTGTATTTTCGGCATTCCATCACACGAAATCCATACAATATCAATATTTTCAGAAATCCATTTAGAAATTTTTTTATTAAAGACTCCATTTGTTTGCAATTCGAATTTTACATTATTTGTTAAAAATTTAGAATATTCAACTAGTTCCTTTATAATATCAATTTGTAAAGTTGGTTCTCCATTTGCAAAAAAACGTAAATATATGTATCCATGTGAAAGATAAAAATCAGTTATTCCTATTTTATAAAAGTTAATATTATGGTTTTCTATTTGTGTGTTTTTGTGTATTTCATTACAATAACAATATTTACAATGTAAATTACATCTATCTGTTAGAAAAATAGATATACAATCTTTTCGCCAATGCGCCATACATTCACCTCTTTTTAGTTTTATTTTATATATTAAATAAATTAAAGTTATTAGCCTGTCTAAAAAGTCTAAAGGCCAAAAAAATTAGAAATCTTTTTTAAAGGTAAATTATGAAAAAGATTAAAAAGAACAATAAGATTGAA
>NZ_FQUI01000028.1 GCF_900129175.1 Marinitoga hydrogenitolerans DSM 16785 | reverse complement strand
TATCTAAAAGAAATATATGAAGCAGTAAAAGAATTCAAAAAAGTGCTATTTTCCAAAAGCACAGAAAAATTACATAATTGGATAAAAAAATATGAAAAAAGTTCTATTCAAGGGATACAGAGTTTCATACATGGAATAAAACGAGACATTGTAGCAGTAGAAAACGCAATAAAATTTGAATATAGTAATGGCTTAGCAGAGGGAAAAATAAACAAAATAAAATTAATAAAAAGAATGATGTATGGAAGATGTAAATTTGAAACATTAAAAAATAAAATTCTGTTGATTGAACATAATTAAACTAATCTAAGCATAATCACAGTTTATTCAAGTAACTTTGGAAAGAGCCATTTATTGGTTGAGAATTAGATGTTTAATTAATATATACAATCACAATTTTTGGAGTTTCTAGAATCAATGTATATATATTTAAACATATAGAAAAAAACAACTTACACTTTACATTATCTTAATATAAAATATATGTAAAAAATAGTATAATATATATATAAAATTATATAATTATTGCGGGGTGTTTTTTATGAAAAAAGTAAGTGTTTTTTTAGTAATATTACTGTTATTAGTTTCTTTAACAAGTTGTTTGGTTAAAGAAAATGATGGTGTTTCAGAAAAAACTAATGCAACAATAGCTAAAGAAATGTTGGAAGTTAACAAATACAAATCTGTTATTGAATTATTTGAAAGTCTTGCTCCAAAAAAGCCTGTTGTTACAAAAACAATCCAATACAATGCTGGTTCTTTTTCTGAGATTATAGGAGAAGCTACACCTTTAGTTTTTTTCAACAGCAGATCCAATGCCGGAGATGAGATTAGAGTTCCTGAAGAAGGATATTTTGATGACTACAATGGTGATACAAATTATTATTCCTATTTCATAATGAAGAGAAATGAAGAACTTGATATTGATGGTGATTTTAAAATTGAGCTACATATTTTACCAAAAATTTCTTCTTATCTTTTTGAACGAATTGAAAAATATACAGTAAGTGAAAATGCATGGTATATTGTTGATTTTTATGATGAAAATATTATCAAATATATTGATAAATATGTTAGTGAAAATGAATATTATTTATCCACAGAACACGAAGAAGTTATTGATTTTTGTAGAAATATAGAAGATGAAGGTTATTCCCTATTTTTAGATGATAATAAAGAATTTCCAAGCTTTTTGGAAAATATTGATGATTATATTTTTGATTCATTTGAAGAACCGACAAAAAATTCTACAGGGACTTGGTGGATTCATACAAAATCAACATTTGATCTCGGCGATTATTCTAAATGTTCTTTTAAAGAGAGCGAAAGATGGTATGCTGAAAAAGATGATGTGGGTAGTGGTATAATAAAAATAGAAAGAAAAAAGGAACGTTATAAATATGAAACAATCCAAAGAAATAAAAGTGAAGGAATGAAAAAAGAATTAAGTGAATTAACATTGGTTTTTAGAAAGAAGAATAATCAACATTATGGATTTTCTGGTACAGCTTATGGTAGTGATAATTTAAGAGACCATAATGAAAATGGTGATTATTTTTTAAACAAATTCACATTATGGGAAAATTTAGAAGAGGTTGAGGATATTTCTAACGACAATTACAAATACTTTGAAGTAACTGAAATACAACAGGATGGTGAAAGTGCAACTACATATTATGGTACTCGCACATCATATGATGCTGAAGACGAAATTACTGTAGTGTATGGATTAACTATAAAGAAAGGAGATAAAGTACCCTGGTTCCACATGACTTTAGAAAAGGTATCAGAAGAAAATAAAGCGGTTAAAAGTATTTCTAATAATAAAACAGTATTGTCTTATACTGAAGATGGTAAGATTAAAATAGAAAATGCAGAATTAAAAGGTGGACTTTTTAATGGAGAATATTATAATGGAGTTTTTATAGGTACATATGAAAAAAATGGGAAAAAATATAATGTAGAAATAAATAATGTAGATGTAAAAGTAGATAATGAAGAATATGTGTTTTAACTATTAATGAAGCGCCTGAAAAGGCGCTTTTTTCTTTAACTATTACTTGGTTAATTTGATATGATTTTTATTATATGATACAATTTTGATGAAAAGTAAATACCTCCGGAATTAAAGGTGAGTAATCTTAATAGGGAAGACGGTGAAAATCCATCACGGCCCCGCCACCGTGACTGGGGACGAAACCAGCAAAAGCCACTGGTATAAACTGGGAAGGCGCTGGAAGTAGGGAGATCCAGAAGTCGGGAGACCTGCCTTTAATTCCAGGGTAATCCCATTTGCGAGGGCAATTGGGATAATATTTTTATTTTTATAGGAGGTGGCTATATGAAAGTTCAAGAGTTTTTAGGGAAAAAATTTTTAAAAGAGTATGGTATTAGAATTCCAGTGTCATACCTAGTAAAGGAAGAAAAGGATATTGAAATTAAATTTCTTCCTGCAGTATTAAAATCGCAAGTATTAGTTGGAGGTCGTATGAAATCAGGTGGTGTATTATTTGCCAAAGATGAAAATGAATTTATATCTAAAGCAAATGTCCTGTTAAAAAAGGAAATTAAAGGTGAGAAACCATATGGTGTCCTAATCGAAGAAATGATACCTTTTGAAAAAGAATATTATATTTCTCTTGTTCTAGATAGAGAAAAAAAAGATATTATTATATTATATTCTGAAAATGGAGGAATTGATATAGAAGAAAATAAAAATAGTATAATAAAAGCAACATTTGAAAATTACGAAAAATTTTTACCAGAAAAAATACAAAAAATTATTCCAAATCTAAGAAAATTATTTAGAGAAAAGGATTTAACTTTATTAGAAATCAATCCATTGGTTGAAGATAATGAAGGGGTAATATATGCACTTGATAGTGTAATGCATTTAGATGATAATGCGATATTTAGACAAGAATGGGCAAAGGAATTTTTAGAAGAAAAATATCCTTTTCATTTTGTTAAATTAAATGGCGATATAGGAATAATTGGTTGTGGTGCAGGTATAGTTATGGCTACAATGGATGCTGTAAAATTATCTGGCGGAGAACCTGCAAATTTTCTTGATCTTGGGGGAGGAGCAGAAAAAGAGATTACAATACAGGCTCTAAATTTATTAAAGGATTATGGAATAAAAAGAATTATATTAAATATATTTGGCGGAATAACAAAGTGCGATGAAATAGCAAATGGTTTAGTAGAATTTAAAAAACAAAATCCAGAAATTAGTTTGTTTATACGATTAACTGGAACAAATGAGGAAAATGCAAAAAAAATACTGAAAGAAAATGAATTAAGCTATTATGAAGACATGTATTCTATGATTTTAGATGCAGTAAGGATGGTGAAAATTCATGATTAATGGAAGAGAAAGAATATGTGTCCAGGGAATAACAGGAAAATATGGGAGATTACATACAGAAAAAATGTTAAATTATGGAACTAATATTGTTTGTGGTGTTTCGAAAAATAATATAATAAAAAAATTACATAGAGTAGAAGTTTTAAGTAATATGTATGATGCAGTGAATAAATTTCGTGTAGATACTTCAGTAGTATTTGTTCCCGCTCCTTATGCAAAAAATGCAGTTTTTGAAGCGATAAATGCTGGGGTGAAAAAAATTATTATTATAACAGAACATATACCACAACAGGATATGCTTGATATATACAAAATATCAAAAGATAATGATGTTAGAATAATTGGACCAAATTGCCCTGGTGTAATATTTCCTGGAATATCAAAAATTGGAATTATGCCAGAAAGAGCATTTAAACCGGGAGATATTGCAGTGATATCAAAAAGCGGAACTTTAATGTATGAAATTTCAAATTACCTTTCTAAATATTCAACAGGTATTAAAATTGGAATAGGTTTAGGTGGTGATCCAATAATAGGTACATCAGTAGCTGAGGCAATGGAATATATAATGAATGAAAATATTAAAAAGGTTGTAGTAATCGGTGAAATTGGCGGAAATGATGAAGTGAATGGTATTGAATATGCATTAAAAAAAGGTTATAATGGTGATATAAAAGTATTTTTTGCAGGCAGAACAGCACCAAAAGGAAAAAGAATGGGACACGCTGGTGCTATTTTGGATGGTTATGAAGGGAGCATTGAATATAAAGAAAAAAAATTAAAAAAATTAGGGGTAAAAGTAATTAAAAATATACCAGAATTAATATGAGGAGGACGTATGAATACATATATTTTACTATTTTTAACTATATTATCTGGAATTTTAATTGGGAAAATAAAAATAAAGAACTTTAAATTGGGTAGTTCTGGAACCTTGTTTAGTGGATTATTAATTGGCTGGTATACTACCAGCCAATTTTCTAATAACTTAGAAATAATAAACAGCATGAATAAGGATTTTAAACAATTTTTCCTTTTTTCTTTAATTTTATTTATATCATCTGTTGGGTTGATTGCCTCTAAAGATTTAAAAAGTATAATAAAAAAATATGGGGTTAAATTTATTATTATGGCATTTGTTATAACTTTATCTGGATTTTTAGCAACACTTATTTTATCTTCAAATAATAAATATATTTTTGTAGGACTTTTTTCTGGTGCATTAACAAGTTCTCCAGGTTTAGCAACAGCGTTAGAAACAGCGCCTAATTTTGAAAAAGATATAATATCAGGATATTCCTTTGGTTATGTTCCAGGAGTTTTGGCTGTAATATTTTCTATGTATTTATTACCTCATATATTAAAAATAAATGTCAACGATGAAAAGAAAAAATTGCTTGGAGAAATCAATATAAAAAAAGAAGATGCAAAAAATTTTGATTTTTTAAGTTACTCACTGGTAATAATTATTGGGATATTATTTGGAAATATTAATTTTAATTTTGGAGTAGTTTCTTTTAAATTGGGAATGACAGGAGGAATTTTGTTGTCATCTCTTATTCTTGGAACAATGGGGAATTTCTGGATTTTTAACTTTAAGATGAATAAAAATATTTTAAAGAATCTTCAGGAATTTGGATTATTAATGTTTCTTTCTTCTGTAGGATTAAGATCTGGCTATAAAACCTTAAGCAATTTAAATATTGAAACACTATATTTAATGTTATATTCTTTTATTATAGCTATAATATCTATATCTGTTGGTGTGATATTTGGAAAATATATATTGAAAATTAACTGGATAATATTATCAGGAGCAATATGCGGTGGAATGACTAGTACTCCTGGGCTTGGTGCAGCAATAGATTCCAATGATTCTGAAGAGGTTGCTATAGGTTATGGCGCTACATATCCCTTTGCTCTTATTGGTATGGTCATTTTTAATAAGATTTTGATGATGATAAAATAATTTTCAGTTGTTACAGTTTATTATTGTATAAATGTTATATAATAAAAAAGAGAGGCCTATAGGCCTCTCTTTTTGTCATTAGAAAATAGTCCACGGAATATATCCGGCAGGAGCATAATTTACAAATCTTGCATCTTCGATAAATCCTTTTGATTCATTTTCTGGAATTATACCAATAACAGGAACTGGGTTTCCATTTATTGTTGCAATTCCTGAGAAAGTTATTTCAGAAGCTGACTTTGTAACATCTCTGTATATTATTAATTTAAATTGTCCACTTAAATCGGATAAATCAGCAGAAAATTCTGTGGCTTCTTCTGAAATATCTTGTTCTAAGACTATATCAGAATAAAAATCTGTAACCAACAAAGCTGCTCCTCCAGTTATTGTGGAATCTAATGCGATATCTAATTTAAATGTTGATTTTAATACTAAATAAATTTCGGTACTTTCATCACTTAATGTAATATCTTTTGTTAATACTGTAGCTTCTTCTGATCTATAATTTAGAGAATCAAATTGCATATAATCAGGACCACTTAAAATCAAAGTATATTCACCAGGATCTACAGAATACAACCCAACCCATCCATCATCTGTTGTTACATAATAATTTGAACCAGAATTTGATTTTCTTACTAAAGAAATAAATACATTTGATAATGGCGCTCCATCACCAGACATAACATAAAAATCATAATTAGCTCCCGATGTGGATGGTAGTGTTTCATTTACAGCTGCAGCAGCATTAATTCTCCCATAACCTGCAGCATGATCCCAACCTGTTATATCTATATCATCTGCAGTATTTTCCATCATTTTCTTTATTTGATATGGTGTTGCATTTGGATGTAATTGTTTTAATAATGCCGCTAAAGCAGAAACGTGCGGTGTTGCCATTGATGTTCCAGCCCAATAATCATATGGTTCTGAATAAACACCATATATTTGAGCTGAATGTCTTGGAATAGTAGATAAAACCTTTTCTCCAGGTGCAGCTACAGAGATAGTATCACTTCTATTTGAAAAATCTGTAACTTCATCTCTTGCATTTGAAGCAGCTACAGCTATAACTCCAGGGTATGAAGAAGGATAATGCCAGTGTTGGTCGGTATGATCATTTCCTGCTGCTGCAACAAATACTGCATTGTGGAATAATGCGTAATCTATAGCAAGTTTTAGAGTTTTAGAATATCCTCCGCCACCCCAACTGTTTGACAATACTTGAGCACCGTTGTCAACAGCCCATATAATACCGTCTGCAACGTATGCATCACCAATATATTCTGGCTGGAATATTGGTATTGACATTATTTTTGCGCCGTATGCAAGTCCGACTACACCATTTCCATCTTTTTTAGCAGCAATAGTTCCTGCAACATGAGTACCATGATCATCTCCTTTATCACCAGGGCCACCAAGCACAGCATCATAATCTTCATCTGGCATTATTAAATTTCCACTAACAGGATCATATCCCGTTACAAATTGACCAGCTAGATCTGGATGTTGTGCGTCAATTGGTGTATCAATAACAGCAACTATAACATTTGTTCCTGTTGCAACTGTCCATGCATCAATAGCGTTAATTTTATTCATTCCCCACAAGCTATCTTCTGAAACGCCATCTATATTTTTTGTAATTGTATCATCTATTATTTCAGGTTTAGGATCTATTAAATCTCTTTTAAAACTTGGCTCAACATATTTAATTCCATCAAGCTTTAATGATTTTAATTTATCATAAGCCTCTTTTAATGTTCCGTTAAATTTTATTCCAACAACCTTAATTTCTGGAATTTCAATATAAACTACACCATTTAAAGCTTTTTTTATTTCTTCAATTGAATCTTTATTTTTATACCCTACAAGTATTCTTCCTTCAAATATTTCTGCATTATTGAATTCGCTAAACACAACATTGTTATCTTTATCATTTTCATTCGGATTCAACAAAGTAGTCTGACAGCTAGCAAAAATGAACAATATTGATAAAAGACCTATTAAAATATATTTTAAATTTTTCATATTCACCCCTCCTTATTATTGTTTTGACCAGTCATCGTCGCTTCTTAGACTGATTTCCCAATATGTTTTATAATATTTCAAAATACCTTTCACATCAAGTCTATCTCCAATAGTAGCATCTGAAGTTAATATATTAGATCCACCTTTATATACATATATTGAAGCTGTACTGTCTGTCGTGTCATATTCAAGACTTAACCCATTTTCATCAATATTTGTTATTGTTCCTGATGAGCTAACTAAAGCACTTGCATAAGGGTTTAATCCTATATTATTTTCCTCTAATATAGAAGGATCTAAAGGTATAGCATTTAATTCATTTCCAGATTCCTGAAATAGTATTTCAACATTTTTCACAGCAAATGTTTTTCCAAAAGTATCTGAATACATATCGCCTTTTACAATAAGAATATCACCGATATTTACATTATAAACATTAGAATCAAATTTCAATTTTAATGCCTTATTTGTTATAGGATCTTCTAAATATACATAATTGCTGTATGCATCTACAACTGAACCTATTATATATTTAACTTTATCACCGGCAACAAAAGCATTTTGTGCATCAGCAATAGATACAACATCAGTCAAGTGTGTTCCAGTTGTAAATGTGTTAAATGCATCAGCATCCACTCTACCAAATAATGGATCTACACCATATCCCTGATCTATAGAAATTGATATAGCACTTGATACATCATTTTGAGTATAAGCATATGCAAGATCTATTGCCCAAGAATATGTTTTATTTGGAACAAGTGGTTCATTGTACAGAGATGCCCCATATGCACTTAATAATGCCCATTGTTGATCAGCATAATTTACAGCTAAAGAATAAGGTCCGACTACATCATACTTTTGTTGATATACATTTCCATCTTCGCCAAAATATATAGGTACAAGATGTTGTTCAGATTGAACTAAATCATAAATCCACAAAGCGTATGAAAATGTGGCATTATCCAATGAATTATCATAAACTTTTGGTCTGAATTCAAAAATAGGTTCTCTTGCAACGTTTGTTGATAACATAGATGGTGAGGTTAACTCTACATCAAACATACCAAGCGGAATTACAGAACCTAAATAATGTAATGTTGTTTCTCCGTCATCATAAACAGCCGTAACACCATAATGAACTTCTTTGCCAGGTTCCAACTTAGGGCTGTAGTCTCTGAAGATAAAGTTATTTTTTGAATATTGTGACACATATCCTGCTTTTTCCCAATTCATACCATCAAATGACCTGTATATATTATATCCATTTGGATATTGATACAATACCCCATCAGGATACAAATTAACAGGGATCCACCATACTTCAACCCATAAATTGGAATTTGGTTGTGCTGCTTCAATATTATAATCTAACTTTTTATTAAATTTTGACTCAAACAATTTAATCTTATTTTCAACATTTCTTTTAATTAAATTATTTATTTTTACATTAGCTTTTTCAATATTGCTTCCTTGACTATAAAATCCTATTTCCATTCTTCTTGTGTAAGAATCCAAATTAGTTCCCATTCCGTGAGATGCCCAATCTGCAGGTGTATATTTCGGAAGAACTATGTCATTATTATTTAAAATATTTAAATACTTTACAATTTCAATTTGATTATCATTGTAATCATAAACTGTTATATGTAAATCCGTTAACCCATTGTAGTCAAAGGTATTAAATGCAAACGCCACTTCCGTAGCTCCTGATGTATAGCCCCTATCTCCAGTCATAAAACCAGATCCTGGTGTTTTCCCTAAAGCTGCATAAATAATATTTATATGATCGTTTGACACAGGAGTTGCAGTAACTTCAACAAAAATAGGGTAATTAATTACAACATTATCAATATCTAAAGCTTCTGGTTTGTTTTCAGGTGTTGCTCCATTTGTAGCCCAAAGATAGTAATCATTGTATTTATAAACATGAAAATCCACTTCTGGTAATTCTTGCGTATCTGGGTCTGGATTTAATTCTGCTTTTCTTAATGTAATATAAACATCTTTTACTTCTCCTACTTTAAGCATTAACCCATCAACCTTTGTTAAAGCATGATTTAATTTAGTAGCTTCTATAGTTAATAAAGTTGAATCTGAAGTTAAGTTTAATGTAATAGTTGCCATGCCAATTGAATCGGTTTTAGCGATTATCCCATTCACAGTTACAGTAGCCTCAGCAACAGCAGGTCCTGATTTTGCATCAGTTACATAAACTACAACAGTAGCATTCCCTGTTATTTCAGATGTAGGTGCAGTATATATGAATTCTTTTTCTGTTATACCTCCAAATGGATCTTTTGCTACGATTATATAATTTCCATCTTTATTTTCAGTATTGAAGAAATTTGCATATTTTTCGTCTATTAAAGTTGAAGCTTCCTGAGTCCCTGAATATATTTCATATTTTAATTCATCATTATCATTATCAATAGCATCCCATGAAAACCTAACGACAGAATCATTTACAATTTCAGATGCAACATCTGTTTCAAATACTGGTGCTGTATTTGATTTAAGTGTAAATGACCACACAGGACTTTTCGTTTCAAATCCTTTTTCATCCCTTGCTACCACATACCAAGAAATATTTTCTTCTGGCAAAAAACCTTCAAATTGAATTTCGGTATTTTCTGTTGTAGCTATAAAAGAATCATCTATATATACATCAAATTCCAAAGCGTCGTTATCAACGTCTGTTGCCATCCAAGATAATTTAACAATAGCGTTAGTATCAAATGTAGAATATTCCCAAGCTACATTAATAGCATTATTTTCTGGAGAAGAATTTCCAATTTCTGGGAAGTGATTTTCACCATCATATAATGAATTTGCAACTTGAAAAAGAAATTCAGGACTTTCTACTTCTATATTATTCAATTCAACAGCAACAATTTTCATAGAATAAGTACCTATAGTTGCTAAATCTGTTATTTCATATGTTTTATTTGTGGTAGTTCCTACAAGTGTGAATTCTGTTTCCCCTGGAGATTTTAACATTATTTTATATTCATATTCCCTTCCGTCAATATAAGATAAAATATCCCAGGAAACATTTTTTGAAGTATCTTTTAATACAGATGTGTTATTTTGAGAAAGGATTTTTACCTCTTTAACACTTGGTACAACCTTAAAAGTTAAATCCTTTGTTTTAACTGTCTGATCCCCAGCTGTTACTTCAACGTAATACGTATAATCACCTAAATTTACGAACTTATCTTCAGGTATAGTAACTTCTGTTAAATTAGAACCACTTTTTTCAAAAACTATGGAATTGCCGAACTTTACAACAACTTTTGCTGTAAAAGAATCGACCCCTGCAACAGACCATTTAATATCAACTGGTGATTTTACAGGCACAACACCATTAATACCGGTTACAGCTTTTGTAACAGAAATAGTCAAAGGTGTTTGTTGCCTAATACATGATGCAAAAAGCAACAAAAATAATAAGCCAAAAATTAGTAAATATGAAACTTTTTTCTTCATCCAACTACCCCCTTTTATGAAATTTAATTTGTTTAACTAACAGTTAAACTTTTTATTATCAAAATATTTAACATTGTATTATACAATATTTTTTTTTGATTTTCAAGTTATCTGAAGGTAAAATTAAATGATTAGGAAACCTAATATTAATTAAATAAAACAAAAATGAAGCAACATTTCGTTGCTTCATTCGAATAATTTTAACATATCTTCTTTTGATAAATTTTTGATTATAGAATTTTCCGAAGTAATGGCCATGTTATAAAGTTCTGATTTTGCATTTTTTAATTTTAATATTTTTTCTTCTATCGAATTTTTAGTGATAAATTTATATACAAAAACAGCTTTTGTTTGACCAATTCTATAAACTCTATCTGTTGCTTGATTTTCAACAGCTGGATTCCACCATGGATCATAATGTATAACATAATCTGCTCCAGTTATATTTAACCCAGTTCCACCAGCTTTTAAACTAACTAATAATAGTTTAATCTCATTATTTCTATTAAAATCTTCAATAATCTCTACTCTTTTTTTTGTTTGACCAGTTATTTTGCTATATTTTATATCTTCTTCATTTAACCATTCTTCCATAATATTAATCATTTTAACAAATTGCGAAAACACAACTATTTTATGATTCTCACTTAATACTTCTAATACAAATTTTTTAAATTCATTAAATTTAGATGATTCTATATTTAATCCAAGTAGTCTCGGATGATTTACAATTTGTCTTAATCTTAACAATCCTTCTAATATACTAAAGTTTAAATTTCCCTGTGACATTGCTATTTTTTGTCTGTATTCCTGTAGAACTTGATGATATATTTTCAGTTGATGCTGTGTCATTTCATTGAATATATATTCTTCTGTTTTTGGTGGTAATTCTTTTAAAACATTTTCTTTTTTTCTTCGTAGAATAAAAGGTTTTATCTTGCTTTTTAACAGCTCAATGCTTTCTTTATTTGAATAATTATATTTTCTTAAAAAATCTTTTCTTTTTCCAAAAAAGCCTGGCATTAAAAAATCGAATATATTGTATAAATCATTTAGTGAATTTTCTAAAGGTGTTCCTGTTAAAGCTAACTTATGTTCGGCTTTTAATTTTCTAATTGTCTTATATAATTTAGTTTCATTATTTTTTATGTATTGTGCCTCATCTAAAATGATATAAAATAATTTTATTTTTTTAAATTCTTCAAATGAATTTCTTATGGTTCCATATGTTGTTAATATAACATCTGTATTCTCTGGTATATTTTTTTGATTATTATGATAAATATAATAATTAAGATTAGAAGAAAACTTTTCAATTTCATTTGCCCAGTTGTATACTACCGAACGAGGTGTTATAATTAAAAACTTTCTATTTTTTTTCTTTAAAGATAAAATTAAAGCTATAGTTTGTACAGTTTTTCCAAGCCCCATATCGTCTGCTAAAATTCCGTTAAATTTTAATTCTTGAAGATATCTTAAAAAATAATATCCTTGAATTTGGTAATCTCTCATAGGTATTTTTAATTCGGGAATATCGTATTCTTTTATTCTTTCAAAATTTTTAATGTTTTCTATAAATGTTTTTGTATTTTTATCTAGTGTTTCTATTTTAAAATCTTTTTCATTGAGTAAAGAATATATATTATAACTTTCCATCTCAATTTTATTTTCTTTAAACTTTAAATCATTTAATTTTTCTAGTATTTTATTGGGGATTTTTATAAAAGTTTCATCTTTCAAAACAATAAAATTATTTTTTCTGTTTTTTACAGCGTTTAAATCTATTTTTTTCTTATCTTTTAACTCGATTTCTCCTTCGACATTAAACCAATTGTTTCTTAGATTTAATTTTATATGAATATTTTCTATTTCCTGCTTTTTTATATTTTTATTCATTTTGATGATTATATTTTTATCTAGTGACTTTATTTTGTTTTCTATAAAATCAAAAAATTGATCAATTTCCAATATTGCATGACCTTTCCCATCCAGTTCAATTCCAGCATTTTTTAAAGATTCTAATAATTTTTTTTCTTCTTCAATATTTTTTTTATTATAATCTTCATTTAATTCAATTTCTTTGCCATACAAAAATTTCCCTTTTATATGAAATTCTGTTTTTGCAAAATTTATATATATATTTAATTTTGGAATAAAGAGATTTTTGTTAATATTTAGATTTTCATCTATTTCAATTTCAAAGCCATATTTTTCATATTTAACTAAGTAATCTTTTATAAACTTTTCAAGACTATCTTTGTTTTTGACTAAAACATAGGTTTGAATATCTCCACTAGATGGAAAATTTACTAATGTTTTTGATTTTATTAATGAAAAATTATTTTTTTCATAATAAACAGAATCTGTTACAGAATACATGATATTCTCTGGAGTTATTTTTGGAAGTAATTTTATAGATATATTATTTTCATTTTCTGTTTTGCTAATATAAAGTTTGAATTTTAAATCATCATTCCATTGTATAGTTTTTTTATTTTTGAATAGAATTTTTTTATTATTTATTTTCTTTAAATCTTCAAAATTATTTAGAACTAATTTGAATTTTCTATCTTTTAATGTAATTCCAGAACTATGTAATGGTATAGGAGTTATTAATTTTTTTATTTCAATTTCATCTTCTGGTATTTTTGTCTTTAAAAACTTTTCAACATCATCAAAAGTGTTAATATCCTTTCTTAAAACTATTCTATTTTTATTTTTTTGGGCTAATTTTATAATTGAACCATTTGAATCAGGATAGATTAAATAATAAGTATCTCCGTAATCGTAAAAATTAAAAAAAACATCAGGGTTTAAAGCCGTTTTATATTCGTCTTTAAAAATACCATTACTTTTTAAACGATTTTCTATTTCTAATATTAGCATAAAAATATGTTCACATATATCTTGATTATCATTTTTGTGTTGACATGAACATTCATAATTAATTCTTAATGTTTCAGTATTAATAGTAACAATTGGTTTATAAAATGCTTGTCTATAATAATATGAGTTTTGTAATACAATCATAGAATAAGTAATTAAATTATTTTTTTCATAAGAATAGAAATAATCTATAAATACATTATCATAATTTTCATCAACTGCTTCTTCGTACATTTTTGAACCTTTTTCAAGTATATGCGTTGGAATTCGTTTTTTTAATAATTCTAATTTTCTTAGTATTGCAAATAAATTATTTTCCATATAAATCACCTCTTTGGTAAATACGATGAAATTTGTTATAATTATATATACAAATAATATATATAGGGGGTGGAAAAATAGATACCTTAACGTTAAATGTCCAACCTGCGATAGGTTATTTAGGTGCGCTTTTAGGTGGTATAATTTCTTTTTTTAGTCCGTGTGTATTACCTCTTATTCCATTATTTTTTGGTATATTAATGACTGATTTAAATGATACAATGTTAACTATTAAAAGAGGTATTGCATTTTTTCTAGGATTAAGTATATTTTTTTCTATTTTAGGTGTTTTTGCTGGAACTGTGGGAAGTTTTCTTTCGACATATCAAAGTATATTTAATATTATATCAGGTTTTTTTATTATTTCATTAGGAATATTTTATTTATTCGGAAAAGACGGTTTTAAAGGTTTCAAAATTGATTTAAATAAACACAAAAACACATCATTTTTCAGCGCTTTTATTATTGGTATTTTAATTTCATTTGTATGGATTCCATGTTCTGGGCCTGTACTTGCTGCTGTTCTAACTTTTGCTTCAACTACTTCTAATATTTTTTCTGGAGGATTAATGTTGTTTGTTTATTCTTTGGGTATTTCAATTCCATTTTTATTTTTTAGCGGAGCAATAAGTAAAATACTTTCAAAAATAACATTTGGGACACCTAAATGGGAAAAATATATTAGAATTTTTGGTGGTATATTGCTAATAATCATGGGAATATTAGTTATTTTTGGGTTATTTAATTCATTACAAGGAGTGTGATTATATGAAAAAATTTGTACTTATGATGTTTATTATAATAAACATAATTTCTTTTGCTTCTGTTGATTTAAGAAATTTTGTTATAAACGATTTTAACAATGCGCTAAAAATTGGTGAAATAACAGGAAAAAATATTATTATTATGTTCTCTTCTGAAAGCTGTTATTATTGTAAAAAATTTAAAAGCGAAACATTGTTAGATGATGAAATACAAAAATGGTTAAGAACTGAATTTATTTTTGCTGAAATTTACGCTGAAAGGGATAAGAAAGCTGTATTTAATGGAAAAAGCATGACTTATGTTGAGTTGTTTGGTGCTTTTGGTGTGAGAGGAACTCCCACATTTTTCTTTTTTAACAATAAAGGAGAGCCTTTAGCTCAATTGCCTGGTTATATTGAAAAAACGACTTTTTTAACTATATTAAAATATTTTAAGTATTATAAAAAAGAGCAAATTAAATATGATGCGTTTTTGAGAAAAAATATTAATGTCAATATAGATAAGCGTGTTTTGAACTTAAAAAAGAATGATGTGGATTTTTTATTAAAAGCAGACCCTAATACAAAAGAATATAATAAAAACCTCGACGAATATGTAAATGTTATTATTGATAAAAAAAATAAAGATGTAGAAGAAAATTATTTTGTTGTAATCTATAAAAAGTAAATAATTGTTGCAACAAAAGAAAGAATATGATATAATACCTTCGTTGAATAATAAAATCACAAGGAAGGTTTTATTATGAAAAATATTTTAAAACTGATTTTAATAATACAATAAAAGCCCTATAATGGGGCTTTTTTACTTTTTTGGAGGTGAATTGAATGGAAAGAGTGGCAATTGTTGGTGCTCAATGGGGAGATGAGGGTAAAGGTAAGGTTGTTAATTATTTTTCAAAAGGTTATGAATGGATTGTAAGATTTTCTGGTGGAGCCAATGCAGGACATACCATATATTATAACAATAAGAAATACGTTAATCATCTTCTTCCTTCAATTATTCCTAACAGCAATTCTAAAGCTTTTCTTGGTGCTGGGATGGTAATTGATATTGAACAATTAATAAAAGAATTAGAAATTTTAGAAACAGATTTTCCTGGTGTATCCTCCAAAATTTATATAGATTTAGAAGCTTTTATGGTATTACCATATCATAAAGAAGAAGATGGTATTTTGGAAGAATTGAGAAAAAATCCTATTGGAACAACTAGGAAGGGAATAGGTCCTGCTTATACTGATAAAGTTTCAAGAGAAGGTTTTAAGATTTATCATCTCTTTGATGAGGATTTATTAAAAGAAAGATTAGAAGAAATTATTTATTTAAAAAAGAAAATATTTGGCAAAAGATTTAAGTTCAAACCAAAAGATATATTTTCTTTTTTAATGAATCAAAAAAGAAAACTCGAAAAATTAAATGTCAATTTCACATCTGCAATAGATATGGCAAATGTTTTTAGAAATACCTCTGTATTATTCGAAGGAGCTCAAGGAGTTTTACTTGATCTCGATTTTGGAACATATCCTTTTGTAACTTCCGGTGCAACAATGGCTCATGGTGTTTCTTCTGTCGGCTTTTCAACATTTGAGCTCGATGAAGTATTGGGTGTATTAAAAGCATACACAACCAGAGTTGGAGAAGGACCATTTCCTACAGAAGAGTTAAAAGAGATTGGTGAAGTAATAAGAAAAAAGGGAAACGAATTTGGAGCAACCACAGGAAGACCAAGAAGAGTGGGATGGCTTGATCTACCAGCTTTAAGATATGCTAAATTACGATCAGGTTTAACAAAGTTCATTATTACAAAAGCCGATGTTTTAAATGGTTTAGATGAAATAAAGGTATGTGTAGCATATAATGTTAATAGAGATGTTAAAGAAATTCCGACATCTTCTTATGATTTTTTTGTTGGAAAACCTATATACGAAACTCTAAAAGGTTGGCCTGACACAAACCATATAAACTTTTTAAAATACATGTCTTTTATAGAAGAAAAAACAGGAATTGAAATATCACATATTTCTTATGGTCCGAAAACTGAAGAAATGTGTTCTAAAAATGATTTAATAATGAAAATATAACATTTTTCCAAGCCCTTTGTTTTTAAAGGGCTTTTTTATATTTTATTCTTTATTAATATTTTTGAAAAAAATGTATGCTAAAATACAATTAGCAATCTAATGTTAAAATTGCTTAAAGTTATGATATTTTTGAACTTTTTTTGAAAATGTGCGTCTAATCAAAACGAATATGATTGAATTATTTTTTTTTAATGTTTGTTAGCAAACAAATGTTACAAATGCTAAAATAGAAATAACGTATATTAGGAGGTGTTGGAAATGATGAATCCAAAAAACTTTACCGAAAAGGCTCTGGAAATAATCGAAAATGCCAGAACATTAGCAAATGGTTATGGAACAAATGTTGTAACTCCAGAGCATATAACATTATCTATACTTGATAGTGATGATGAATATGTAAAAAGATTATTCGAAACTATTAATGTTGAAGCTATTAGAGAAAATATTGAAAATGAGTTAGAAGAAAATGTTCAATATTCTTTTGGTGGGATGAGGGACAATAGAATATATATATCCCCAACTTTAGAAAGAATTTTTGAAATAGCAAAATCAGAAGCAAGGAAAACAAAGCATAAATTGATAACAACTTTACATTTATTGCTAGCTATAATGCTCGATGGCACTTCTTATTCAGCAAAATTATTTTCTAAATACGGATTAACTACAAATGAAATTTATGAGGAATTAAAAAACATAAAGGTTACAAAAGAAGGTGCCGAAGAAAATATAGCGGATGTCCTTGCACAATTTACAATTGATTTAACAAAAATGGCTGAAGAAAAGAAATTGATGCCTGTTATAGGTAGAGATCTGGAAATTCAAAGAACTATTGAAATTTTAAGCAGAAAAACAAAAAACAATCCTGTTTTAGTAGGTGACCCTGGTGTTGGTAAAACAGCTATTGTTGAAGGATTAGCTCAAAGAATTATTAAAGGTGCCGTTCCGGATGCTTTAATAGATAAAAGAATATTGCAACTTGATATGGGTAGATTATTGGCTGGAGCTAAATTTAGAGGTGAATTTGAAGAAAGATTAAAAAATGTTATTGATGAAGTGAAAAAACAGGGAGATAAAATTATATTATTTATAGATGAATTGCATACAATTATTGGGGCTGGAAAGGCTGAAGGTAATTCAATGGATGCCGCTAATATGTTAAAACCTGATTTGGCAAGAGGAGAACTACGAGTTATAGGTGCAACCACTTTAGATGAGTATAGACAATATATCGAAAAAGATAAGGCTTTAGCGAGAAGATTCCAACCTGTACAGGTTGATGAACCAAGCGAAGAGGATGCTATTGCTATTTTAAGAGGATTAAAAGAAACATTTGAAAAACATCATAATGTAACTATAGATGATAGTGCTGTTGTTGCTGCAGTAAAATTATCTCATAGATATATAACTGATAGATTTTTACCAGATAAGGCCATAGATTTAATCGACGAAGCTTCTGCTAAAGCAAGGCTTGAAAAAAGTTCAAAACTTTCTAATATAAAAAAGTTGGAATATGAAGCTAAAGAATTAGAAGAGGAAATTAATGAATTAACAGTAAAAGGCGAATATGAGAAGGCAGCATTAAAGAAAAAGGATTTATTTGAATTGGAAAAACAAATAGAAGAAATGAAAAAACACTATGAAGAAGAAAAGGATAAAGAAGATGAAGAAGTTGTAGTTGACGAAGATAGAATAGCTGAGGTTATAGAAAAATGGACAGGTATTCCAGCTAAAAAAATGTTAGAAGAAGAAAGAGAAAAATTATTAAATCTTGAAAAGGAATTACATAAACGTGTTGTAGGGCAAGAAGAAGCAATTAAAAAGGTTTCACAACATGTAAGAAAGGCTAGAGCAGGATTAAAAGATCCAACCAGACCAATTGGTTCTTTCTTGTTCTTAGGTCCAACTGGTGTTGGTAAAACTGAACTTGCAAAATCTTTAGCTGAAGTTCTATTTGACACAGAAGAAGCTTTAATAAGAATTGATATGTCTGAATACATGGAAAAACACGCAGTTTCAAGATTAATAGGTTCACCTCCAGGATATGTTGGATACGAACAAGGTGGTCAATTGACTGAAGCTGTTAGAAGAAAACCTTATTCTGTAATACTTATTGATGAAATTGAAAAAGCACATCCAGATGTTTTTAATATATTATTACAGGTTTTAGATGATGGTAGATTAACAGATGGAAAAGGTAATACTGTCGATTTCAGAAATACAATAATTATTATGACAAGTAATATAGGGTCTGAAAACATATTAAATAAATTAGAAAACAGAGGAAAATTAGGATTTGTGAATGAAGAAGAAAAACTCAACGAGGAAAGAGACTTGGAAAAAATTGTAAGAGAAGAATTAAAAAAATACTTTAGGCCAGAATTTTTAAACAGATTAGATGAAGTTGTTGTATTTAAACCATTAACAATAGAAGAGGTAAAAGAAATTGTTGGTATTATGATGAGAAGATTAGAAGAAAGATTAAAAGAAAAAGATTTAGAATTAATGATTACAGAAGATGCAAAAGAATATATTGCAAGAAAAGGTTATGATAGAATCTTTGGTGCAAGACCACTAAGAAGAGTTATTGAAAGAGAAATTGAAATGGAATTGGCTAACAAAATAATTGCTGGAGAAATACCACCAAAGAGTAAGGTTATAATAGACTTAAAAGATGATAGATTGACTATTAGAGTAGGAAAAGGAGAAATAAAATCTAAAGAAGAATGAAAAACCGGCATTTTTATGCCGGTTTTTTTGTTTTGGGGTAACATTTATATAATATAATTAAAAACAAAAAGCTCAAATCGAATGAGATTTTTATGATATAATTATGCTGAGGTGATAATATGTTTTGGTTTAAAAAGAAAAAAAAGGATATTAATAAAAATCCGTTTTATGCTGAGCAAAATTCTCTGGTTATTTATTTTAAATGTAATCATTGTAATGAAGAATTTAGAAGTTATTTGAGAAGAGGATATGATTTTTCTACTTCATATGATGGGAAGGCTACATATGTTATTAACAAAGAATACATCGGTTCCAAATGTCCTGAAAAAATAAATTTAAATGCTGAATTCGATGGAAACTATAGATTATTAAATTATGATTTAATTGGTGGAACTGCTATTACCAAAGAAGAATTTGAAATGGAGGACTAGAATGGAGGGGTGGATACCTACAAAAAGATTATTAAAAATCACGGAATTCGCAGATAAGTTTTGTGGGAATATTGAACCATTACATAGATATATTTATTTATATTTTGATAGAGTTTTAAGAGTCTCTATGACCGATGGATGTGCTGTTGCAGATCTTTTTTTTTCAAAGGAATTTTTCCCTTTTGAAAAAGTATATAAAATTCCAATACAGCATTTAAAAGGATTATTGAGAGGGTTAAAAGAAGAAGAAAACCCACTTGTTAGAATGTTAGCTTTAGAGGAAGGATTAAAAATTGAATTAGAAAATATGACTTTAAACATAGAAAGCGAAAATGTTGAAAAACCCGAATTTAATATGAATAATTCTATTTTGTTCTCAACTGTTAGTTTAAAAGATTTCATTGATAAATTGGATTTTTGTAGCGTTCAATCCATGGAAGGTGATTTAATCAACTTTGTTTCAAATAATCACGATTTTATTTCATATACCTATGGTTATAATATGAATACATACAGTTATTTTGGAAAGAGTAAAATTGCGTTTTCAAGGGGGATACCTTATGTTACCATAAGGCATTTAATAAAATCCTTGTCATTAATATCAGACGAAAAAATAAATCTATACTTAAACGAAAACTCCATTTTTATTAAAGGAAAAGGTATTAATATAAAAATATGTGGTGCAATAAACCCAGCTAATAACAACATAAATTTAAATTTAAACATCAAACCTTTTGAATCTCAAGAAATAAATTTAAAAGATTTAAGAAAAATTTTGAATAAAATATATACGTCTCTCCCATCCAACTCAAAGGTTTTTCTAATTTTTGGAAATAATTCTTATATTTTAGCAAAAGATAAAAATACCACAATAACCTGGAAAATCAATATGAAATTCAAATATAAATATTTATTAGAAATAAACCCAAGAAAATTGAGATCACTATTTTCAAGATTAAAAGACAATGTAATAATCGAATTAAATGATAAAATAGTTTTAATTAAAGATAATCAAAAGTTTTTAAAAATTCATGTTAAAGAATTTTCTAAGTAACTTCATCTTCAAAATATTTATAATCTACTATTTTAATAATTCTCAACGTTTTTTCCTCTGTTAAATCTACAATGTTATCATTTATTTTTATTATAGGTTTCATTTTGTTAGATCTATTTGTGGCAATAATGATACCTTTTGAACCATCACTAAGTATAACTTCCATTCCTGGAGGAAACAGACCAAGAGCATTTACTAAATTCTGAGTAAGCTGTGGATCAAAATGCTTATTTACATGCGAAAGTATATAAGATAATGTTTTATACGGTGTCCACGGCTCTTTATAGCACCTTGTACTTGTCAAAGCATCATATACATCTGAAATGGCCAATATTCTGCCATAATATGAGATGTCATTCCCTTTTTTCTTAAAAATATACCCTGTACCATCATATCTTTCATGGTGCTCTAATGCTCCTTCAATAACCTTCTTATCAGAAATTTTAGATGTTTCTAAAATTTCTTTTGCATATAAAACATGATTCTTAACAAGTTCAAATTCTTGTGAAGATAGCTTTCTTGGAGCATTTAATATCTCTAAAGGGATTTTCGTTTTCCCAATATCATGTAACAACCCACTTAAAGCCAATTCTATTAATTCATCATCTGAAATACCTTCTTCTAAACCTATTAAAGCTCCTAAAATCATAACATTTAATGAATGTGAATAAAGGTATTCATCATAATTTTTAAGTTTTTTGAGTGGGACATATAATTTATCAGAAAAATTTTTTTGCATTTCTTTAGTTAAATTTGAGGCAATATTTGTTGCTTCATCAACATCTACAATACCAGTATCCATTAAATCATTAAAAAGATTTTTTACCATATTAAAACTTTTTTCCAATAATTCTTCGCTTATAAAACTATGTGCATGTGCTGCTTCTTTTATTGATATTTGAATATGCTGTTCTTTTTCAGGTATATTAACAGGTATTCTAAATATACCGTTTTCTTTTATAATTTTTATTTTATTATTATCGAGAACAGTTCCTTTTTTAAATAATATTTTATCTTCAAAATTTTTTATATCCATAGCTAAAATCATACCAGGTTTTACTTTAGTTAAAGATAAAAATTTCATAATTTTCCCTCACTCTATATATACATAGTCTAATACCTTTACTATTCTTAAAGAATATTCTTCACTTAAATCTACAACATCGCCGTGATCTATCCTTATCAATGGACGTATTTTATTTGCTCTGTTAGAAGCAACAACAGTACCAAACTGTCCGTTATTTAGTTGAATCCTTGTTCCAACAGGGTATATACCAAAAGAATTGATTAAGCCTTGAGCAAATGTCCCATCAAATTGCTTTTCTACATTTGTTAAAATAAATGAAATTGTTTTATATGGAGTCCATGGCCCTTTATAACTTCGAGTACTTGTTAAAGCATCATACACATCAGCAATAGCTATAATTTTTCCAAATGATGTTATTTGTTCATTCTTTTTCCCTTCTAGGTAACCTCTACCATCAATTCTTTCATGATGTTCATAAATTCCACCAATAATATTCATATCTCTTAAATTATTCTCTAAAGCTATTTCTTTGCCATATAATACATGATTTCTCATTGTATTCATTTCTTCTTCCGTTAACGGCCGAGGAGCATTCATTATTTCAATAGGAACTTTTGTCTTTCCAATATCATGAAGAAGAGACGAAATTGATATATTTAATAGTTCATCACCTATTATACCGTTTTCAATTGCTAATAATGAGCTTATAATCATTACATTTAAAGAATGTGAATATAAATATTCATCAAAATCTCTAAGCTTTTTTAGTGGAACAAACAATTTATCAGAAAAATTATTTTCTAAATCATTTTTTATAGAAGATGCTATATCTATAACAGCATCTATATCAAGATAATTGTTATCTTCTAAATTTTTGAATAAATCTTTTACTTTTTTATAATTTAAATCTAAGTTTTCTTTGCTAATTACACTGTGTTTTTTGGTTTCTTTATTTAATTCGCTCATGACATTAGCAGATTTTACAGGTATATTAAAAATTCCCGCTTTTTTTAATTTATATATAATAGTTTCATTTATTTCTGTTCCTTTTTTTAAAATAATTTTCCCTGTAGTATCTCTAACATCCATTGCAAGAAACATACCAAATTTAGCTTTATTAAGAGGGATTATTTTCATTCAATCACCTCTTTTATATATATATCAGTATCTGGCCCCGTTTTTACTGGTTGATTATTTATCAAAACTTCAGGAAAAAATTCTATTTCATTTCTCTTAAGCACAGTACCTATTGAACCATCACTTAATTTTACCTTTGTACCTGTTGGATAGTATCCTGTAATTTCATATAATAAACCAACATAATATGGATCAAATATAAATCCACATTTTTTTAATATCCATGATAATGCCTGATACGGAGTATATCCAAGTTCCGTCAATGAAGTATAGGCATCTGCAACCTGGGTGATTCTAACTAAAGGTGGTACTTTTTCACCTTTTAAGTGAAATTTACCTTTTCCGTCATAGCGTTCATGATGATAAAGAATACTTTCCAATATTTCATGATTTAATGTTGCTTTTAAATCCTGCAGTTTTTTGTATGCTACAATATTATGTATCAATGCATTTCTTTCATCACTTTCAAAATCATTTATAATACGTTCATCAAGCATTGCATAACCAATATCATGTATCAATGCAAATTTTACCGTTTGTTTATACATAACGTATGGAATTTCTATCTTCTTTGCAATTATTGAAACAATAATTGCTGTATTTAAAGAATGATAATTTAAACTATCATTCCCAAAAGAATTTATAAAATTTAAAACAAAATACTCTTTTATATCAAGGGCTTTATATATTTCTTCTGTTATATTATTCAAAGATATATATGTTTCTTCTTTTTTAAAATTATGAAACAAATCATTTATTGAATTAATCCATTTATTATAAATGACCTCATCAACTATATTCGGAAGTTCTTCAAAGGTTTTTTGTATAAACCCAGTTGAAGACGTCGTTTCTTCTATTTCAATTTCTGTTATATCACTATGCAAAAGAAGGTCAATTGTGTTTTTGTCTAACTTTTGACCTTTTTTTAAACTTAATCTGTTTTTTAAATTATAAATATCTTCCCCTACAATCATCCCAGGTTGTAAATTACTTATTTTTTTCTTCAAAATCCCATCCCCAATTATTTTGGTTTTACTATAGATATATAAGGATCTTGATTAAAAATTTTATTAGCAATATTAATAATATTATCATTTTCTTGTAGATTTATTTTTTCTACTATTGCATCAATATCAATTAATTTTTCAAAAGATAAATAATAATCTAAAGCTAAAAATCCAAAATTCAATCCATTTTCAGTTTCTAACATATATTTCCCAGACAATCTCTTTTTACCATATTCAATCCAATTTTCAATTTTTTTAATTGTGTTAATATTTCGAACATTTTCATAAATAGCATTATTTAATTTCTCAAAGTTTTCAGGTACAGTTGCTGCAAATATTGTAAATGTTCCGTTATCATTATACGCTGAATAATCTGCAGTAATTTCATAAGCTAATCCCAATTCTTCTCTTATTTTAGTAAATAAAAGTGAGCTCATTCCACTTCCTAAAAAAGTCTTCATAATGGCAGTACTAAAGAAATCTTTTGACATTTTTGACGGTGCCTTGAAAGAATAGGCTATATAAATTTGCGAAAGTTCTTCTTTTTCTTTTTCGAATTTTTGAATTTCATCTTTAAATACAGGACTTTTGAAAGAACATTTTTTCCCTTTTCTATCAGGTATTAAATCTTTTGCTATCGACGAAAGGCTTTCTAACTCTTCTTCAGGTCCAACTAGAGCTAAAACTATATTTTCAGGAGTATATTTTTCCATATAATACTTTTTTAATATAGACGAAGTTAATTTCGATACACTTTCTTTCGTTCCAAGAATAGGAAAGGCAAATTCATTTGAAAACATAATCTTATGCAATTGTTCAAATGTATTTTCCACAGGTTCATCTTCATACATTGCTATTTCATCTAAAACGATTTTCTTTTCTTTTTCTATATCTTCTTCATTAAATTCTGCATTAAAAATAATATCCATTATAATTTCAAAACCAACTTTTGCAGCACTTAAAGGAACTTTTGCATAATAAGCTGTTAAATTCTTGCCTGTAAAAGCATTTAACGACCCACCGAATTCTTCAATGGGTCTTTTTATTTCTTCCATATTTCTATATATCGTTCCCCTAAATACAGAATGCTCGATTAAATGCGATATTCCCATTAACCTTTCAGGTTCATGAGCAGATCCTGCTCTAACCGCTGCAATAATTGATACACTTCTTACATTATTTCTTGGAATAAGTAATATATCTAAGTTATTATTCAGCGTTCTTTTCTTTATCATTCTTTACCCCCGATTTTGAAAAATTTTGTCTTCTATGAGGTCTTTTTGGTGCTGTTTTTTCACCAAATTTTTTTAGTTGTATTTTTCCATTATCATCTATGCTAACAATTTCGACTTTCATAATATCTCCTATTTTAATCGTTTTTAATAATTCTTTTGCATCCTTACCTAAGTTTGACATATGTAACAAACCAAGTTTTCCAGGAATAATTTCAACAAATAAACCATAATTTTCAATTCTAGATACTTTACCTTCGAAAACTTCTCCTTCTTTTAACTCTTTAATTAAATTTCCAATATATTTTATTGCATTTTCTATACTTTCAATGTTATATCCACTTATCTTTGTTAAACCAGTTTCATCATCAATAGATACTTCAACATTAAAATCTTTATGAATTCCTTTAATAATTCTTCCGCCAGGACCTATTACCTCTGAAATTTTGTCAATTGGTATTTTCATAGTTTTTATTAATGGAGCGTATGGTGAAAGTTCTTTTCTTGGTTCAGAGATTGTATCATACATTAAGTCCAATATATGAAGCCTAGCTATTTTTGCTCTTTTTAAGGCTTCTGTTAACACCTCTTCATTAACCCCTGCAACCTTTACATCCATTTGAAATGCCGTTATTCCATCTTTAGTTCCTGTAACCTTAAAATCCATATCTCCTAAATGGTCTTCCATTCCTAAAATATCTGTGAGAACTACAAATTTTTCACCTTCAAATATTAAACCCATAGCAACTCCTGCAACATGTTTTGGAATTGGCACACCTGCATCCATCAAGGCTAAAGAACCCGAACAAACTGTTGCCATGGATGAAGAACCATTAGACTCTAAAATTTCAGAAACAACTCTAATAATATAAGGAAATTCTTCTTCTGAAGGAATAATGTTTTTTAAAGAACGTTCTGCAAGATGTCCGTGTCCAATTTCTCTTCTACTTAATCTTAATCCTTTTACTTCACCTGTTGAATATGGGGGGAAATTATAATGTAACATAAATCTTCTTTCGCCCTCTTCAAAAATTGTATCTATTATTTGCACATCCATAGGTTCCCCAAGAGTAACTACGCCTAAACTCTGCGTTTCACCTCTTGTAAACAATGCTGATCCGTGTGTTTTTTCAAACAATCCCACTTCACAGGTTATAGGTCTTATTTCATCTATTTTCCTACCATCAGCTCTAATGTTTTCTTCAACTATCATTTTTCTCATTATTTTTTTAATTCTTTCATCATATGCTTCAAAAATGAATTTCTTATATTTATCAAAAGTTTCATTATCCCATTTTTCTACATACTCTGTTTGGAATTTTTCAATTAATTCTTTTCTATATGAATCTAAAGCATCATCTCTGTCCTTCTTACCTTTTACTAAAATTCTTTTTTTCAGTTCTTCATCATTTATCAATTGTTCAAAATCTTCAACGAAATTTTCAGGAATTTCTGGTGGAATTACTTCCCATTTTTCTATTTGAAATTCCGAAACAACCTTTTCTTGAAATTCAATAATTTGCTTAATTGCATCATGTGCAAATAATAAAGCTTTAACCATTTCTTCTTCTGAAACTTCTAATGATTCGCCTTCAACCATAGTTATGGCTTCTTTTGTACCAGCTACAACAATATCCATTTTACTATTCTTCAATTCTTCCTGAGTAGGAAAAACAATAAATTTCTCATTAACATATCCCAACCTAACTCCTGCAACCATTCCTTCAAATGGAATAGGAGATAAATTCAATGCAAAAGATGCTCCTGTAATCCCCCACGTTTCGATACTATCGTCGGTATCCATAGAAAAAGCTGTAACAATAACTTGTATATCATTATGAAAATCTTTTGGAAATAAAGGCCTAATAGGTCTATCTATAAGCCTTGAGGAAAGAATAGCCTCATTACTCGGTCTACTTTCCCTCTTTAAAAAGCCTCCAGGTATTTTACCAACAGCATAAAATTTTTCTTGAAATTCAACTGTTAACGGCAAAAAATCAATTCCTTCTTTTGCTTCTTTTGAAGCTGTTGCTGTTACCAATATTGCAGATTTTCCATATTTTAATAAAATAGATCCGTGAGCTTGTTTTGCCATTTTACCATGTTCAATAATTAATTTTCGACCAAAAATTTCTGTTTCCCATACCTTCATCTATATCACCCCTTTTAAATATAATTATAACATAAATTGTATAAATCAACAAAATAAAAATAAAAATCCTCAGCGAAGCCGAGGATTTTTATTTTTATACTTTAAATTGATTTAATTTTTCATTTAATTGATCTACCAGTTTTTCTAGTTCTTCTGCTTTTTTGTTTACGTTTTCTATTTCTTTACTTTCTTCTTCCACGTCTTTTGTTATCTCTGTTATTTCATTTGATATCTCTAATATCATTTGTGCTGTTTTGTCACTTGCCGCTGCCATTTCTTCTGTTGATGCGCTTTGCTCTTCTGCGTTTGCTGTTAACCCTTCTATCCTCTGGTTTATGTTTTCTACTCTTTCTAATATCTTTTGGAATTTTTCTTTTATTTCTTCTGCATTTTTTTCTACTTTGTTTATTACTCCTGCTGTTTCTTCTGTCGCTTTGTTTGCGTTTTGCGCTCCTTCTTTGATTTCTGTCAATATTTGCGCTATTTGTTCTGTCGCTTTTTTACTTTCTTCTGCTAATTTCCTTATTTCATCTGCTACTACTGCAAATCCTTTTCCTGCTTCCCCTGCCCTCGCTGCTTCTATTGCTGCGTTTAACGCTAATAGGTTTGTTTGTTCTGTTATGTTTGTTATTGTTTCTACTATTTCTCCTATGTTTGCAGCTTTTTCTGATAATATTTCTACTGTTTCTTCTGTTTCTTTTGATTTTTCTACTGCCTGTTCTATTATTTTTGTTATTTCTGTTATTGATTTTTCTCCTTCTTCTGTTAGTTGTGTCGTTTCGTTTACTTCTTGCGCTATTTCTACTGCATTGCTTGATACGTTTTGCGCTGCTATTGATACTTCATTTACTCCTGATGTTAGTTCTTCTGTTGTTGCTGCTGCATTTTCTGCGTTTTCTTCTATTTTTTTCGCTTTTCTTAATGCTTCTCCATTTGCTTCTTTTGTCTTTTCTGATACTTTTGTTAATGTTTCTGATGATTCTTCTATCTTTTGTCCCGCTTCTAGTAACCATTTTATTGTTTCTCTTAATTTTTTTGACATGTTTTGCAATGATTTCGCTATTATTGCCGTTTCGTCTTTTCCTTTTGATTCAAATTCTACTGTGAAGTCCCCTGTTGCAAATTTGTCTACTTTTTTACTCAATTCTATTAATGGTTTTGATATCTTTTTGGCAAATATTAATGATATTACTATTGATATTATTAATATTATTATCGATGTTATTATTAATATCGTTTTTATCTTTTCTGATGCTTTGAATGCTTCTTTTGTCGATATTTCTGATATGAATGCCCATTCTATTTCTTTATATTTAAATGGTGCGTATGCTGCTAATACTTCTTCTCCTTTGTAATTCTTTCCTATTTCCCATCCTTCTTCTCCTTTTAATGCCTTTTCTACATATTTCGTTTCTACTTTTTGTTTTAATATCGTTTCTTCCCCTTTTAGATTACTTCTCATTATTTTGTCTTTTCCTACTAT
>NZ_FQUI01000027.1 GCF_900129175.1 Marinitoga hydrogenitolerans DSM 16785 | reverse complement strand
TCGACCAAGATTTGCTATTACCCTTTGTTTGTTTTTACCGTTCTCTCTATAATTTTCAACAATTCTCAAATATTCTGTTCCTTTATTATTTTTAACAATTCTTAAAAACATAAAAATCACCTCTTGATTTCATAATGTCACTGTATATTATACCACAAAAACACTATGAAATCAAGAAAATTACACTATTGTTAAAATATTTTGTGTCACCACACGATTTTTTTTAATCCTATTTTTCCATACTTTTATCGTCTCAAACCCGCATTCTACCGTTCTATTTTCCTTAAATTTCCCAGATTGCTGTCAAAGTTAGGATTAAAAGAATTAGGCTGGAAAGCAGAAAGAAATTTAGTCGATATGTGTAGAGATTCATGGAACTGGCAAAAGAATAATCCTAATGGGTATGATTAATGAGAACCATCTGGTTCTCATTTTTTATTAAATTTAACAAATTCTTATTTTATTATAAAAGCAAAATGTAAAATTTGTGCTATAATTATGATTAGAAGAAAATAGTGTTGGAGGCATGAAATGAAAATAAATTCAAATTTTTTAAAATTAATAGATTTTGTTATATTAATAAGTTTTAATCTATATATTACGCAAAATATATATATATCATTGATATTTGGTTTATTCATATATCTTGGTATATATGCTTTTAGGACATATGATTTTGAGAATATAGAGAGCTGGAATGATACGATTATAAGGGTTTTTGCAGGTATGATGTTGGGATTTCTTGTGATATTGTCTTTTTATGTAATTTTTGATGGGTATATTTTAAAGGAATATTTTCTTGATAATTTTTTGTTTAATATAATTGTGCTTCCTTTGGTACATAAAATTAGTTATTATATGTTAATAAGAAATATTGAACCAAAGAAATATATAGTAATAGGCAAAAAAGAAGAATGGGAAGAGTTGATGAATGAAATTGAAAAGAAGAGTTTAGGTAAATTAAGGTTTGCAGAATATATAAATCCATCTCCGGTTAGATTAAAGAAGATAATAATAGAGTATGATGGTGTGTTAGTTGCTGATCCCGAATTAGAAAAATTAGTAATTGATGAAATAAATGAATTTAAAGAAAGTGGTATTAAGGTAGAATATTTGCCTGTTATTGTAGAAAGGTTTTTAAAAAGAATACCTATACATGTTGCAGAAAAGTTTAAAGCGCATTATGAAGTGGCTTTTAGTGAGGTTAAAGAATCTCCTGCTAAGAGAATTGTGGATATATTTATTTCTGTTTTATCGTTAGCTATATTATCTCCTGTTTTTGCTATAGTAAGTATGGCTATTTTTATTGAAAATGGTATGCCTATTATATTTAGGCAAAAAAGAATAGGTAAAGATGAAAAAGAGTTTGTGTTGATAAAATTTAGAAGTATGTATAATAATAAAAATAAAACAGAGAAATTTGCTGTTGAAGAAAAAGATAGAATAATGAAATCTGGTAAATTAATTAGACCTATAAGGCTTGATGAAATACCTCAATTTGTCAACATTTTGAAAGGTGAAATGTCATTTGTTGGTCCAAGACCAGAACAACCAGGTTTTGTAAAAGAATTCAATGAATTAATTCCTTTCTATGAATTTAGACATAAGGTAAAACCCGGATTAACAGGATGGGCTCAAATTAATTATAAATATCCGACAGATTTAGAGGAAACAAAGATAAAAACGAGTTATGATTTATATTATGTAAAAAATAGAACAACGCTCTTGGATTTAAAAATAATAATGCAAACAATTGAAGCAATTTTCTGGAAAAAAGGGATATAGGAGGGAAATAAGTGAACGAAAAATATGTAGAAATTACTATTTTTGATATTTTTAGAGCAATAAAAAGGAAAAAAACTATTTTTATTATGTTTTTTCTCGTAATTTTGTTCTTGACTATTATTGTTATATATTTTTTACCAGAAAAATATGAAACATACGCAATTTTAGAATATAATGGCAAAGTAAGTTCTCAGCAAAGTATTCTTGAAAATATAGGTTTTTCTAATTTGCTTAATTTGAGTGATAACACCTCCAATCTTGAAACAGAATTAGGGAAATTAAAATTAGATTCTGTTATTTTTAAAGTTATAAAAAAAATGGATCTTACAAATTTGGCCAATCAAAATAAAACACTATATCAAAAGCTTAGAAATATTACAATTACTGATATTGATATGATGCGATCATTACAAAAAAAGATTAATATAGAAAATTATGGCAGTGCTGGTGAAGATAAAACATCAAATTTAATAAAAGTATCTTTTTTAGGCTCAAACCCAACATTTGCTGCATCACTTATTTCAAATTTATATGAAAGTTATTATAATTATTCTGAAAAGCAATATTATGAAAGAATGCAAGTTATATTAAAAAATATAGAAGATTTATTGTTGGAGTCTGAAAATAAATCGAAATATTTTTTTAACAAACTCATAGATTTCGAAAAAGAAAACTTGATTAGTGACAATAATAAATTAAATATTCTATTTGATAAATATTATACATTAGAAATGGAATTACTAGATTTTGAAAATAAAACAGTTTTACTACAAGAACAAATAAAAACAATTGAAAATCGTTATTATAATATTAAAAAAGAATACAAAATAAAATTATTATTAAATAACCCAACATTTTCAACGATCGAAAATGGGATAATAAAAAATAGATTGGAATATGAAACATTAAAACTAACTTCACCTAATGACCCAAAAATTTTTCAACTCGAAAGTAAAATTAAAACAGAAGAAGAGTTTTTAAAAACTAAAATTAAGGAAACATTAAAGGATAATATAATATTTATGCTTTCAACTAATCCACAAGATTTTTACACCTATACATCTTTAAAATATGAATTAGAAAATCTTTCTCTTGAGAAAGAAGTTTCGATAAAATTAAAAGAAAAAGTAAAACTATTGATAGGAGAGAAAAGTGATTTATTGAAACAATATTTAGATATAAAAAAGAATTATGAGGAATGGAATAATAAAGAAAAAATTTTTAAGCAGTATTTAGATCAAGAGAAAATAAAAAAACTCATATACGAACCAAAATTAAAAATGATTGATAAAATTTATATTCCCACTAGCCCGGTTTTTCCTAATAAAAAATTATTTTTAGGAATTGGACTTTTTTTTGCATTTATTATTTCTTTTATCATGGCATTTATTTTCGATTTAAAAGATAATAGAGTAAAAGATATTGAACTTTTCACAAAATTTATAAAATTGCCTGAATATATTATTGATAATGAAAATAATATCCAAAATATATCTAAAAAGATATTATCTCACATTATTTCTAGCTCTTATAGAAATATTGGTATTTCAAAAGTTGGAAATATAGATTTTGATTTAATTAATGAATTAGAAAAAGAATTGTTGATTTTTGAAAATAGCAAAGTAAATATTTTTAAAGTGAAAAGTCCAAAAGATATGAAACTATTAGAATATAATGATATAGAAAAAATAAATATTATTGAATTACCTTCAATAAATGATGGGTATTTTGATTTATTTTTTAACAAAGTAGATAGTATTATATTGATTGTTGAAGAATTTAGTAGTAATATTAAAGATATAAAATATTTTTTATACAGGAATAATTTGAAAAATATAAAAATATTATATATAAAGTGATATTGAGGTGTAATATGAATTTTCTTACAGTTAATAAAATGTATTATCCTGAAATTGGTGGGGTTGAAATTGTTGCAAAAAAAATTGCTGAGATTGCAAAAAATGAGGGATTCAACTCTGAAGTATTAACTTTTAATGTTGAAAATATATATATAAAAGAAAGAATTAACAATATAGATGTTTATAGGCTTCCAAGTATTTTTAGGAAAGATCCAATTAGGTGGTCAAATAGTTACAGAAAAAAGTTAAATGAGTTAGCTCAAAAATCAGAAATTTTGCTATTTCATTTTCCATCTTTCCAGCCAGAGATGGAATTTTTTATATTAAACAAATACAGACAAAATAAAAAGATTTGTTTTTATCATGCAGATATAGTAGGTAAAGGAATAATAGGAAATATATATAATAATATTTTTGTTGAAAATTATTTAAAAAAAATGAATAAAATAATAGTTACTTCCCCAAATATTCTCAAAACATCACCATATTTACAAAAATATAAATATAAAATAGATATTATTCCTCTATTTGTTGATACAGAACATTTTTATTATCGTCAGAATAATAAAAGAAATTATTTATTAAACAAATTTAAAGCGGCAAAAGACTCTAAACTTATTTTATATATTGGAAGGTTTGGAAGATACAAAGGATTAGATTACCTAATTAAGTCTTTATTAAATCTACCAAAAAATGTTTTTTTAATTTTAATAGGAAATGGCCCCAAAAAAGATGTTTTGGAAAAATTGGTAAAAGTATTAAATTTAAAAGAACGTGTATTATTTTTAAATCATATTTCATATGAAGAACTTCCATATTATTATAATGCTGCTGATATATTTGTTTTGCCTTCAATAGATAGAGGAGAGGCTTTTGGATTAGTTGGATTAGAAGCAATGGCATGTGGTGTTCCTGTTATTACTACGGAGCTAGGTACAGGAACATCTTTTTATAATTTAAATCATATAACAGGAGAGGTAATAAAACCACAAAGTTCTGATGAAATATCAAAAACTATTTTGGATATTATAAATAATAAATATACATATGATAAAAATGAAATAATTAAAAGAGCTAACGAATTTTCTTTGGAAAAGTTTTATAAAAATGTTAAGGAGAAGATACTTAATGCGTAAAAAACTTGTAGCTCTAGATTGTAGAATGTATGGTATGTCTGGAATTGGACGATATACAGAAAATTTGTTAAATCAAATTATTAATAATGATGATATAGAAGATGTGGAATTTGTAATAATAGATTACAATAATAAATTAAAAAATTTTTCTAATAAAAAAAATATCAAAAAAATTATTAATCTAAAATTAAAACCTTTTTCGATAAAAGAATTTTTATATGGACATTTTTATTTTAACAGTATAGCTAAATATACTGATTTGATACATTTTTTACATATAAATGTTCCATATTTTTTTCCAAAACGGAGTGTTTTTACAATACATGATTTAATTCCAATAATAAAACATGAATATTTTCCATCACATAAAGTGATAATATATAAAAACCTAATGAATCGTATAGCATCAAAATCAAAATTTATTATTTCAGTTTCTAATAATACAAAAAAAGATTTAATGCGTTTATTTAATGTGGATTCAAAAAAAATTAGAACAATATATGAAAAAATTTCAGTAAATTTTCCACATAAAAAGAATAGATTTAATGTAAAGAATTACTTTCTATATGTTGGAAATAGAAAAAAACATAAAAATTTAAATTTAGCAATAGAAATTTTTGATAAAATATTTGATAAATATCCTAATTACTATTTTATTATAGTGGGGAAAAAAGATTCAAAATTTGATGAAATCGATAAATTATTATTAAAGATTAATCACAAGAAAAATTTTGTTCAGATTATTGATGCGGATGATGGCGATTTGTCAAATTTATATAAAAATGCTACAGCTTTAATTTTTTTATCTGAATATGAGGGATTTGGAATTCCACCTTTAGAAGCCGCATATTTTGGAATACCAACGATAGCTTCAAATTCTTCATCTATTCCAGAAGTTGTTAAAAAAGGCGGAATATTGGTTGACATAAAAGATAAAGAAAAAATTTATCTTGAAATAATAAAGATTATTGAAAACCCAAAATTAAAAGATAAATTATCTAAGGAAGCTCTGAATAATTATAATTTTTTTTCAAATTATCCAGAATTAGAAAAAATAATGGATGTTTATAGAGAAATACTTAACCGAAGGTGATATTGATGAATTTTTCTCTTTTGAATTTCTTTATATATGTTTCTTTACTATTCATTTCTGCTGATAGAATTTCTATAAATTTGCCAATTGGAAATGTTAGAATTGTTCAATTTTTTTTGATAATAGCGTTTATAATATTATTTTCTAAAATAAACATAAAAATAGAAAAGGAGAATGCATTTATATTTTTAATACTTGTATTCTATTTTTTTATAAATATTATTTTTTCATATAATAAACTTAGAACAATTTCTTACTTAATTTGGATTATTTATAACTATATTTTTATATTTTTATTATTTTCTAATTACATATATAATTTCAAATTTGAGAATTTTGAAAAAAGATTTTTATTAATATATAGAATTATTTCTTATTACGTTTTTATTCAATTTTTTTTTGGATTATTAGGTATATCTGACCCTTTTTTTGGAACAAATTTTACATTTGGAGTTCCAAGACCATATATATGGATGTATGAACCATCATATTTAGCAACATATCTTACACCATATTTTATTTATTCAAATTATAATTTTCTTATAAATAAAGATATGGATTACTCAAAAGATTCAAAAATTTCAACTTTTGCTCTAATATTTACAACATCGACATCTGGATATTTATTGATGCTTTTATTTGCCTTATTTATATTTTCTTATTATCTTATAAACTTAAAAATAAAAAAAGTATTCAAAATTTTATCATATTTAGTTATTATTTTATTATTTGTAATTGTTTTGTCATTAATATTTGTACCAGAACTTTTTAATTATTTCTTTTTAAGACTTTTTAAATTAGGAATAAGAGCATCTGCACCAGAAAGAGTATCCAAATGGTTTGAAACATTGAGAGTAATAAAAGATAATTTTTTAATAGGCGTAGGAGCAGGAGCTTATGGAACATATGTAAGTAATAATATAAAAGATGTAGCCTCGAATATAACATTAGAAATCATGGCAGAGTTAGGATTTTATGGCTTTTTTATTATATCAATTTTATTGATTCAAATTTTTAAACCTTTATTTTTTTCAATTCAAATAAGAAAAGAGAAAAAATTAATGGCTTTATTTTGGTCAATAATATTTTTAATAATTATTCTACAATCAAATCAAAACTACTTAAGATTATATTTATGGGCTCAAATTTCATATTTTTATGGATATATCTTAATGTTGAAAGAAAAATATCAATAATTTTTTAAAGGAGTTCAATTTAGTATGAAGAATGTCTTAATCATTGGTTATATGGAATTTCAACCCAATATGCAAAGAGGAATTTCCTTAATAACTGAAGCTTTTGCAGAAAACGAATATAATGTAGTCTATTTAAGTTTTCCAACGTATTTTCCTCATTTAATAATTAAAAGTAAAAGAAATTTATTAAAGGGAACAATTCATAAATATAATAAATCTATAGTTTCTAATAAAACAGTTTTATGTAAAGTTCCATATTTCTTTAATAAAAAATATATAAAATGGAGTTTTTTGTTTCCAGTATATGAAAAATCCCATGCAAAACCGCTTTTGAATTTTATAAAAAAAAATAAATTTGATATTATAGTAATTGAATCTGGCAAAGCGGTTTTTTTGGCAAAATATTTAAAAGATATCAAAAGTACCAAAATTATTTATCGACAATCTGATCCTGTTGAATTTATCCTAGATGGTAAGTTGAAAAAATATGAACATAAATTAATTGAACATGCTGACTTGACTCTTGTTGCAAATAAGAAGATATTTAATGAATATGAAAAAAAATATCCAAAATTAACAGATAAAATGGAGATTTTTGAAAATGGTTTTGTAGTTCCTGATGAAAATACATATTATAAAAATCCATATAAAACAAAAAATAATTTTATTTATTTTGGTCTTTTTGAACTTGATTGGAATTATATTATAACGCTTGCAAAAAGTATTCCTGAAGTTAATATACATATTTTTGGACCATATAAAAATAAAAAAATAAAAAAATTTAAAAATATTCATTTATATGGATTTATGTCACATAATAAGATTTTACCATATGTGAAATATTCAGATACATGCTTACTTCCATATAAAAACGATAAAGAAAAACTTAAATTTGTAGGAATAACCTCGAAAATATTAACATATATGTATTTTGAAAAAATTATTATTTCTACACCATATGAAGGATCGGAACTATTAAAAGAATTTGGAATACTAATTCCGGAAAATTTAGATGATTTTATTAAGATTTCAAAAAAAATAATAAATTCAAAAAATTTAAAAATTAAATATGATATAAATTTTGAAAAATATAAAACAAGTACAAAAAAAGAAGAATTTATAAATATTATAAAAAATTACAAAATAATATAAATAAAAATTAAAAGGATTTGACCATCCAAAATGGGCATTGAGAAATTAATAAAAGATAGTATAATAAATTTAAAAAGAAGACGATCCACATGAGTAGAAATGAAAAAGGTACAATGATGAAATTTTCGGTATAAAAGCAATAAAAATAAATAATGGCATTAATGTGGGAGATATACAGTTAAGACAGCCAAAAAACATACAGGAATTAATCTTATAGGAGTAGCTAATATTAGTAAATGGCATGGTTATGATAGAATTATTAAAGGATTATATGAATATTATAATAATATACCCAATGAAGAAGTTTATTTTAATATAGTAGGTGAAGGTGAAGAATTGGAAAATTTAAAAAGATTAACGAAAAGTTTAAATCTTGAAAAGTTTGTTATTTTTCATGGATTTAAAAAAGGAAAAGAATTGGATGAATTATTTAATATGGCAGATATAGGAATTGGCAGTTTGGGAATGTATAGAATCAATTTAAATTCTGGAGGAAAAGAAATGAAAATAATTAGTTTAATAGGTGCAAGACCGCAGTTTATAAAAGAAGCAGTATTGCATAAAGAATTTGAAAAAAATGGAATAAAAGAAATTCTCGTTCATTCGGGGCAACATTATGATAAAAATATGTCTGATATATTTTTTCAAACATTGAATATAAAAAGTCCTGATTATTATTTAAATATCGGGTCTGGAAATCATGGAGAAATGACAGGAAAAATAATGATAGAATTTGAAAAAATAGTTATAAAAGAAAAACCTGATATAGTTTTAGTATATGGAGATACAAACACAACATTAGCAGGAGCAATAGTTGCTAGTAAATTAAAAATACCAGTAGCCCATGTAGAAGCAGGCATAAGACAAAAACCAAAAGATATGCCAGAGGAGATAAATAGAGTATTAACAGATAGAATAGCTAATTATTTATTTTGTCCAAGCAAATTAGCGGTAGAAAACTTAAAAAAAGAAAATATAACAGATGGAGTATATTTTGTAGGAGATATAATGTATGATCTATATAAAATAATGGAAAAACAATTTAAATATGAAATATTTGAAAAATTAAAACTTAAAGAAAATGAATATATATTAATGACAATGCATAGAGACTTTAATGTAGATAAGAAAGAAAAACTGGAAAAAATATTAAATCAAATAGAAAAAATATCAAAAGAAAAAACGATAGTATTTCCAATACATCCAAGAACACAAAAAAGAATAAAAGAATTTAAACTGGAAAAATATTTAGAAAAGGTAATAAAATTAGAACCTATAGATTACTTAAACCTAATGGGATTGGTAAAAAAATCATGGAAAATAATAACGGATAGTGGAGGATTACAAAAAGAAGTCTATTTTGCACAAAAACAAGCAATAATAGTAATGCCAGATACAGGATGGCGAGGATTAATAAAATTAAAATGGAATAAACTTGCAAATGAAAAAAATTTATATAATAAAACATTTGATAAGAATGAAATTAAATATCCAGAAAATATATATGGTGATGGGAATGCTGGAATTAAAATTGTGGAGATATTAAAAAGGATGATATAAATGCATGTAAATTTAAACGAAAATAATATTAAAGATTATATAACCAACTATTTCAATATTCAATTTAAAGATAAAATATAGCCTGTCTAAAAAGTCTAAAGGCTAAAAAAATTAGAAATCTTTTTTAAAGGTAAATTATGAAAAAGATTAAAAAGAACAATAAGATTGAATAAAACAACAGTAATACCAGCAAAAGTTAAATAATTTCTATTTCTAACATACCAGACATATCCATAATACCATTAATTCTTTCAATCTCCCAACGTAATTTATAATCATTCTTAAAAGCAATTCTAAAAGATTTCATAACATATCTATTATAAGATTAATAATGTTTTTTTTAAATTAAAGATGGTATAAATAAGGAGAATTTTGTATGAATATTAATATATTATTAGAAAAAGAAACGAATGATTTATTAAATTTTACAATAAGAAATAAAGTTAGCCTATGGCAATTGGTTAGATATAATATTTTTTTAGAAAAAATGAAAGAGAATGAAAAATTATTAGAGGCTCATTCTCAAAAGAGAAAAAAAAGTATAATAGATTATTTAACTTACATATGGTTAACAACAAAGAAGAATCCTTTATTATTTTCTAAACCGTCATATATTCTAGTGTTTGGTCCATCAATTGTCAATTTTATAACAAAAGAAAAAAAATATTTTAATAGAATTTATGACTATTATAATTTTCTATTTGAGAAAGAAACTACTATGTTGGAAGATTCATATGGATATAAATATTTTTATCCGAGAGCATTTAAAAATGTATATTATAGAGATTATATAAAGATTATGACAGTATTAAAAAGTAAAATATTAATAAATAAAATAGATTCTAAAGATTTAAAGATTATAGAATCCTTTCTTAAATATATAAAACAGCATTTCGAATTAAATGATAATTATATAGGAAAAGTAAAAAATAAAATAATAAAGACCATGAAAAAACTGCCATATTATGAATATTACTATAAAAAATTAATAAATAAAATAAAACCTAAGATAGTTTTTTTGAATACAGCAAGTTATGGTGGTGAAAATTTTTTAATAAGATTATTAAAAGATGAAAGGGTTGTTGTTGGAGAATTTCAACATGGAGTAATAACAAAGTCACATATAGCATATAATTACGGAGAAGCAGTATTTAAAAATAAAGAATATCAGAAATATTTACCGGATTATTTATTAACCTATGGAGATTTTTGGAATGAAAATATGAGAATACCAGTAAAAAAAATAACCGTAGGGAATCCTCATTTTTGGTATAATTATGACAAGATCAATAATTTTAAAGAAGAATTAAATAAAAAGAAAAAGAGAATATTAATAGTATCACAGGGAACATTAACAAATATATATGTAAAAATAGCAAAAGAATTGTCTAAAAAAATATCTAACGATTATGAAATAATTTTCAAATTGCATCCTGGGGAGGTAGCGTTTGAAGAAAGATATAAAGATTTAAAAAGTTATGATAATATTATTATAAAAAAAGATGGAGACATATATGAGTTAATAAATATATCAGATTATATAGTGAGTATTTATTCAACAACAATATTTGAAGCAGCTTCATTAAACAAACCAGTATATGTATATAAACATCCAATGTCGGATGCGTATATCCCAGAAGATATAGGTGAAAGGTTTAGAGATACAAATGAGTTGTATGAAAAAATAATTGAGAATATAAAATCAAAAAATGAGTATAATATAAATTATTTTTGGAATAAAAATTGGAAAAATAATTATATTCAATTTATAGAAACTTATATTAGGTGATTTAATATGCAGACTATTATAAAAAAAATTAATAATAATAAAGTTATAAAAGCGGGGATGTGGTATACATTTGGAAATTTTTTCGTAAAAGGGATTTCTTTTATAACCATTCCCATTTTTACCCGTTTATTATCCACTTCGGATTACGGAATAATTAATGTATATAATACATGGTTGGGTATTTTTACCATTGTATTAAGTTTAAATTTATATTCTGGTGCTGGAAGAGCTAAATACGAATTTAAAGATTCTTATAATCAATTTCTTTCATCTGTTTTATTTTTATCTACTATTATTTTTCTCTTTTTCTCTTTTTTGATTATATTATTAAAAAATTTTTTTTTGAAATTTTTAAGTTTGCAATCAAGTCTTGTATACGTATTATTAATACAAAGCTATTTTACTTTTGTTCAACAATATTATTTATCTAAATTGCGATTTAATTATTATTATAAAAGTTATATACTCATTTCTATTATTAGTAGTATTTCTGTTATAATCCTTTCTATTTTTTTGATCACGGCATTTAAAAATGAAAAATATTTGGGTAGAATATATGGCGGCTTTATAGTAATTTTTATTTTAGGTATAATACTTTATTTAAAATTAATTATACATGGAAAAAAGTTAATTGATTTTAATTACTGGAAATACGCTCTTGTATTTTCTGTTCCTTTAATCCCACATTCACTCTCAGGGATTATATTAGCCCAGTTCGACAGAATTATGATCAATAAATTCATCGGATCTTCTGAAGCTGGAATTTATAGTTTTGCTTATAATCTTGGATTAATAGTTAATGTTATATGGGTTTCATTCAATAATGCATGGTCTCCATGGTTTTATGAAAATATGGAAAAAATTGATTTTGAAAATATAAATAGAAAACTTAAATATTATATAGTATTTTTCAGCTCTTTAATATTTATTGCCATATTCATTTCACCTGAGATAGTAAAAATTATGTCTTCAAAAAATTATTGGAGTGGTTTAAAGCTTGTTCCCATAATAATGTCTTCATATTTTTTTGTTTTTCTTTATAGTTTATTTGTAAACATAGAATTTTATTATAAGAAAACTCATTTTATTTCTCTGGGAACAATTCTTTCCGCAATTTTAAACATTATACTCAATTATTTATTGATCCCAAAATATGGTTATATTGCTGCAGCATGGACCACTTTCGTTTCATATGTATTTTATTTCTTGTATAATTATATTATAGTAAAATTCATTTTGAAAAAACAAATTTACAAAATAAAATATATACTTTATTCAATACTGTTTATAATATCAGCAATTCTCATTTTTAACTTATTTCAGAATTCGTGGATTATTCGTTATTCAATTGTTTTTTTAACTGCATTTATATTAATTAAAACAATAAAGAAAGGAAGACTTATATGAAATATTTGATATTACATCGTGCAATAAAAAATTTTGGTGATTTTTTAATTTTTGAACGCGGTAAAAGACTCATTGAAGTGTTGATACCAGAAGCTACAATATTTACTGGAAATGCATATACACCGCTTGAAAAACAATTCTCCAATAATGAAATTAATAATTTTGATTTAATTATAATTCCTGGAGGACCTGGAATCAGAGGAAAAATTTATCCCAATGTTTATCCTCTAAAAACTACAATTCCAATAATTTTTTTAGGTGTTGGTTCAAACATCTCTTATTGGAAAGTACTGAATAACAATATAACTGTTAATTTTTCTGAAGAATCTTACAGATTTTTAAAAAATATAGAGAAATTTGCGCCTTTAGGGGTTAGAGATTACATAACAAAAAAAATATTATCAGACGTAAATATAGCTTCTCAAATGAATGGATGTCCTGCATGGTATGACTTTGACTATTTTGGAAAAGAATTTGAAAGAATTGATAAAATCAATAAGATTATTTTGTCAAGTCCTTCAAAAAAAGAAAATTTAAATCAATTTATAGACATGATTAAAATCTTAAGAAAAATTTTCTTTGATGTAGAAATATTTATTTCATTTAATCACGGCTTTTTTGAAGAAAATAAAAATTCAACTCATTACTATATTTATAAAAGTATTTTTGATATTTCTAAAAAAATGAATTTAAGTTTAATTGATATGTCTGGTTCTATAAAAAATTCCTCTATATATGATGAGTGCGATTTGCACATAGGATATAGAGTTCATACGCATATATATTTTATAAGCCATAGAAAACCTTCTTATTTAATTGCTGAGGATTCAAGAGCTATTGGGGTGTGTAAAGCTATTCCTACACCATATTTTAAAAGTTGGGAAAATACAAAATTCAACCAAATATTGTTAAAAACCATCTATAAGAAGTTCAAAATCCCCATAAGTTTTAAAAATATAAGTGAAAATGTTATTTTTGAACTATTTAATGATATTGAAAGTAATTTTTCCAGATTCAAAGGTATTGGAAAAATCATAGATTCCTACTTTGAAAATAATATGAAAAAATATATACTAAAATATATTTCGAGGTGAAAAAATGAAAATATTAGCAGTTATTCCTGCACGAAGCGGTTCCAAAGGTATCAGAAAAAAAAATATTAAATTATTGAACAATAAACCTCTAATTTCATATATAATAAATACTGCAATGAAAAGCAAATATATTACAGATATTGTTGTAACATCAGATAGTGATGAAATATTAAACGTTGTTAAAAATTATGGTGTAAAAATAAGGAAAAGACCTTATTATTTAGCTGAAGATCATGTGCCGCTGGATCCGGTAATATATGATGCATATCAATGGCATAAAAATAATTTTTTTGATGTTGATTATGTAATTACATTACAACCAACTTCACCATTATTATCGCAAAATACTTTAGACAAGGCCATAGAATATACAATAAACAATAATTTTGACACAGTATTATCTATTGTTGACAATACACATCTTGGATGGAAAGAAGAAAATAATAAAATTATTCCTGATTATACTAAAAGGTTAAACAGACAATGGTTACCAAAAAGATATAAAGAGACTGGTGCGTTTTTTATTTCAAAAAAAGAATTTATCTCAGAAAATAATAGATTTGGAAAAAATATATCCGTTTATGAAGTTCCAGCAGAAGAGGCAATTGATATTGACACGCCTTTAGATTGGTATCTTTCAGAAAAGCTTTTACAAAGATTAAAAATATTATTTGTTACTTCCGGGAATTCAAAAATGGGTATGGGACATATATATAGAACTATAACTCTAGCAGATTCATTAATAGGGAATCAAATAGGTATTTTTCTTTTGGATTCTTCAAATTATGCAAAAGAAATAATTGAAAATAGTGGATATAAATATAAGGACGGAACCGTTGATGATGTATATGAAATAGCAAAAGATTTTGATATTATAATAAATGATTTTCTGGATACTACAAACGAATATATGAATAAATTAAAGAAATTAAATCGATTTATAATAAATTTTGAAGATTTAAGTATTTCATCGGATAAAGCTAATTTAGTGTTCAATGCATTATATGAGAGATTCAATGTTCCTAAAAACCATAGATATGGATATAAATATAGTGTTTTAAAAGAAAGCTTTTTAATTGAGACTCCTAATTCATTTAAAAATAAAGTAGAAAATCTGTTAATAACTTTTGGCGGAGTTGATTTAAACAATTTAACTTTAAAAACTATTAAATCAATAAAAAATATTGTATTAAAAAAGAGATTACAGGTTAAGATTATACTCGGACCTGGTTATAACAAACTCGAAAGTTTGTTATCTACAATTGAAAAATTTGAATTGAGAAACCATGTAAAAATTTTACATAACATCTCAAATATGGCAAAAGAAATGAAAGAGATAGACTTGGCCATCACATCAAATGGCAGAACTGTGTATGAATTAGCTTCAATGAGAATACCTATAATTAGTATAGCTCAAAATGATAGAGAAACTTTACATACTTTTGCAAGATATAATGAAGGTGTTGAATATCTCGGAATCGCGTGTAATGTAAAAGAAGAAGATATTAATAAAGTCGTTTTAGACTTGATAAACAACAAAGAAAAAAGATTTTACATGTATAAAAACCTGCCATATAATGAACTTAGAAACGGAACAATAAGAGTTAAAGAAGAGATTATTGACAATTACTGGAGGTGGAAAAATGGTAAAAATTGGTAAAAAAATATTAGATAAAAAAAGACCTTTTGATAAACCATATATAATAGCAGAGGCTGGTGTAAATCACGAAGGTGATTTTGAAAAGGCAAAAATTATGATAGAAGAAGCAGCAGAAGCTGGAGCTGATGCTATTAAATTTCAAACTTATAAAGCTGAAAAATTAGCTTCGAAATTTTCTCCTTCATATTGGGATACAACAAAAGAAAGCACAAAGAGCCAATACGAGTTATTTAAAAAATACGATAAATTCTGGAAAAAAGAATATGAAGAATTGGCAAAATATGCAGAAAAATGTGGAATAGATTTTATGTCTACACCCTTTGATTTTGAATCTGCAGATTTTTTAGAGCCTTTAATTCCTGCATATAAAATAGCATCAGCGGATATAACAAATATACCTTTTTTAAAACATATTGCTAGAAAAGGAAAAACTATATTACTTTCAACAGGAGCAAGTTCAATTTCAGAGATATGGAAAGCAGTTGAAGCAATTAAAAGTGAAGGAAATAATGATATAGTATTACTCCATTGTGTATTGAATTATCCAACAGATGAAAAAAATGCTAATCTTGGAATGATTAAAGATATGAAAGAAAAATTTTCTGACTATATAATTGGATATTCAGATCATACCTTACCAACTGTAATGAAAGATGTATTATCGACAGCATGGTTATTGGGTGCTCAAGTAATAGAAAAACATTTTACTTTTGATAAGACTTTACCCGGAAATGATCATTATCATGCGATGGATAAAAATGATTTAAGAACATTTAATGAATATATAACAAAACTTCAGAAAATTATTGGAAGAACAGAAAAAGGATATCTAGAAAGTGAAATTCCTGCAAGAAATAACGCTAGAAGAAGTTTGGTTGCTGCAAGATTTATTCCAAAAGGTAAAATTATAGAAAAAGGTGATATTGCTATTAAAAGACCTGGTATTGGGGTTTCACCGGAGTTATATGAGAAAATTATAGGTTCAATAGCAACAAGAGATATAAATGATGATGAAATTTTACATTTTGGTGATTTTAAGGAGGTTTCTTTTTGAACAGATATTTAAAATTGTTTTTTTTAATAAAAGCTATGAAAAAGATTAAAAAGAACAATAAGATTAAATAAAACAACAGTAATACCAGCAAAAGTTAAATAATTTCTATTTCTAACATACCAGACATATCCATAATACCATTAATTCTTTCAATCTCCCAACGTAATTTATAATCATTCTTAAAAGCAATTCTAAAAGATTTCATAACATATCTATTATAAGATTAATAATGTTTAGTATTTCTTTTATTTAGATTAATAACAGGTATAGAACCAGAAGATTTTATTTCTAAAAATATATTATAAGAATTATAAGCAGCATTGAAATATTATGAAATAATATTTTATTTATAATATAATACGATTTATTTCCAATAACCTCGCAAAGCGATGTTATTTGTAAAACCAAATTCCTCTTTATTAAAAGTAGCTTTAGCAATACCTAACATGGAATCTTTACATGGTTTAATAACATTAGCATCTATAGTTGCATGTGTCTTAGATAATTGAAAATAAATAAAATTTCTTTTTTTACAAAATATGTATGGATTTTTATCTTTTTTTGTGCTAACATTGAATTGGTCACTCTTTTCTTTGTTTTTTTGCTCAATTCAATGTTTCTACATTGAATCAAGGAGTGCCTTTTTTATTTCTTACTAATTGGACACTCAATTTTTGTATTCAATAGCCTGTTAATAAACAAAATTTTTAATTTTATTTATTAAAGAATAAAATACTAAAAATACCAACTATTTACGAATTGTTAAAATCAATAATGCTTAAAATTCTAACGAATCCATTAGTTTTAGTAGGGATAAACTTAATATCGGCCTCCCAATACTGATTAGGGCCTATAATATTATGTGTATATTATATAAATATTCAGAGGTAAAAATATGATAATATTAATAATAGGCTATATGCATCCTAAATATGATAAAAGAGTTTTTAGAACAGTAAAATCTTTATCAAAAAATAATAAAATAATATATCAGTATATAACTGAAAAAAATGAAGAAAGATATATTAAGGATAATATTGAGTATATACCTATAAAGTATAAAATTAATGTTAAAAACAGGATGAATGAGCTTGTTAATAGAAGAAAATTAGATAAAAAAATATTAAAAATTATACAAGCTTATGATTATGATATATTATACATGCATCATTTTTTAGCAAGTCTCCCCATTACACCTTTTAAAATAGCAAAGAAAAGGCATAAAAAAATAATATATGATTTTCATGAACACCACCCTGAAAATTTTTTGGAGAATTTAACAGGAATAATGAAAAATATAAAGTTGAAAATAATGAATAAAATTGTAAAAAAACAGATTTTTTATAGCGACAAATTAATTTTTGTATCTGATGAAATAAGAGATAATATTCTTAGTACGCTTAAAATCAAAAAAAATTATTTAATATTAAAAAATTATTCTGATATAAATTATATTTCAAAAGAAAAAAAGAAAGAAGTATCATTTGTAGGGAAGTCTAATAGAAATTTAGATAAAGAAAAAAAGGTGTTAAAAAAAATTATAAAATATGGATTTTCATTTAAAATAATAGGTGTAGATTCAGAATATTTTAAAGACATTCCACATGAATATACATCATTTCTTCCATATAAAAAAATGATTGAAGAATTATCAAAATCATCTTTTTCATTAATTTCATATAGCCCGTTAGTTGATAAACAAAATAAAAATTATTTATTTTCTTTACCAAACAAATATTATGACTCAATAGCAGCAGAAACACCAGTAATAGTAAAAAATACATTTATTTCAATGGCAAAGGAAGTTGAAAAATTAAAAATAGGGGTAGTTATTAATCCGAAAAATGTAGATGAATCAGTGGAAAAAATATTAGAAGCATATAATAATTATGATGAATTATTAAATAATATTAGAAAACATAAAGAAAAGTTTATTTGGACAGAAGATAAAGAAGAAAAATTCATTGAGTTTATTATAAATTAAAAAAAGTTCGCATGTGCGAACTTTTTTTAATCACATTTGAAGGTTATGATATAATATCAATATAATGGTAATAATAGATTTGAATATAAAGTAAATACGCATTGGAGGTGTAAAGAATGAAATTAAAAAGACTGCCAATAGGAGATAGTGATTTCAAAACAGTAATAGAAGATAATGCATACTATATAGATAAAAGCATGTTAATAAAAGAAGTAATAATAGGTGGCAGAGTAATACTAATAACCAGACCAAGAAGGTTTGGAAAAACATTAAACATGAGCATGTTAAAATACTTTTTCAAAAACGATCAAGACAACAAACATCTATTTGAAAACTTAAAAATATACGAAGAAAAAGAGATAATAGAAAAACATTTAAATAAATATCCAGTGATATATATAACATTTAAGGATTTAAAAGAAAAAAATTATACAGAGATGATAAGTACATTAAGAAAAAAAATAAGTGATTTATACAGAGAATACGTATATTTAATAGAAAGTGAAAAACTAAATGAATGGGAAAAAGAAGATTTAAAATTAATATTCGGAAGAAAAGGAAATAACACATTATATGAAAACAGCCTATTGGATCTATCCAGATATCTCTACAAACATCACGGCAAAAAAGCGATATTATTAATAGACGAATACGACACACCAATACAACAATCATATTTAAAAGGATATTATGATGAATTTATAGTATTCATAGGAAATATGCTCGGCAATGCATTAAAAGACAACGAATATTTAGAAAAAGCGGTATTAACAGGAATAACAAGAGTAGCAAAAGAAAGTATATTCACAGGAGTAAATAATCTTGACATATCAACAGTAGTAAATGAACTATACAATGACAAATTTGGAGTAACAAAAGAAGAACTTGATGAAATATTAAAATACTATGGAATAGAATATGAAAAAGAAAAAATAATGGAGTGGTATAACGGTTTTAATTTTGGAGGAAAAGAAGTATATAATCCATACTCAATAATAAATTTTGTAAGATCAAAAGAAATAAAAAATTACTGGATAAACAGCAGTGGAAATACATTAATAAAAGATTTGATAAGAAAAGGAACAGAAAAGATAAAAATAAAAATAGGAGAGTTAATAGAAGGAAAAACAATAGAAAGCACAATAAATGAAAACTTAGTATATGGAGATTTAAATGAAAATCTTGAAGAAAGCATATGGACATTATTTCTATTCACCGGATACCTAACATGGAAAGACAAAAAAGGAGAAGGAAACAGCGCATTATATAGACTAAAAATACCAAACAAAGAAGCTCATGATTTTTATAAAATGACGGTACTAAACATATTAAAAGAAAGCAGTATAGAATACAATAAAATAATAAGATTACTAATAAATGGAGAAAAAATAGAATTCACAAAAGAGTTTAAAGAAATAGTAGAAAATACACTGAGTTATTTTGATGTAACAGAAAAAGAACCAGAAAGATTCTATCATGGATTAATACTTGGAATGAGTGTAGGATTAGAAAAGGATTATATAATAAAAAGTAATAGAGAAGCGGGATATGGAAGAGCAGATTTAATATTAATCCCTAAAAACAAAACAAAACCAGGAATAATATTTGAATTCAAAAAATACAGCAGAGATTTTGATAAAAATTTAAAAGACAGCGCAGAAAGAGGAATAAAACAAATAGAAGAAAAAGGATATGAAAAAGAAATAAAAAGTTACGGAATAGAAAAAATAATAAAAGTGGCTATTGCCTTTGATAAAAAAGATGTTGAAATAATAGTGAAATAAAATATATGTCGTGTCAGAAAATTAAATATCAGGAGGAAATAAAATGAAAAAAGTATCGATAATAATACCAACATTAAATGAAGAAAAACATATTGAGAAATGTATAAAATCGTTATTAGATAATAATTATGAAAATAAAGAAATAATAGTTGTTGATGGCATGAGCGAAGATAAAACAAGAGAAATATTAAAAAAATATGATAATATAAAAATAATTGATAACGAATTAAAAATAACTCCTGTAGCTTTGAATATAGGAATAAAAGAAGCAAGTGGAGATTATATTATGATAGCAGGAGCTCACACAACATATTCAAAAAATTACATATCTGCATGTATAAAAAGATTAGAAGAAAACAAATGCGACATAGCAGGAGGCTTGGTAATAACCAATCCCGGAAATAACACATCAACAGCAAAAGCAATATCAACTGTATTATCCCATCCATTTGGTATTGGCGGTGCAAAATACAGATTAAATAATTCAAAAGAAGAATACGTTGATACAGTAGCATATGGAATATATAAAAAAGAGATTTTTGAAAAGGTTGGAATGTTTGTCCCACAATTAAAAAGAAATCAGGATATAGAAATGAATTTAAGGTTAAAAAACGCAGGAATGAGAATAATGCTTATTCCTGAGGCAAAAGCATATTACTACGCCAGAGATAATTTTAAAGATTTATTTAAAAATAATTTTCAAAATGGTTTATGGGTAATTCTTTCAACACATTATTCCAAAAAAGCATTTTCTTTGAGGCATATTGTGCCGTTATTATTCGTTTTATTTTTATTATTTGGTTCTATTGCATCAATATTCTCACCAATCGCAAGAATTCCATTTTTTATTATTCTTTCAATTTATTTAATTCTATCAATATATTTCTCATTTAAAATTGCAATAAAAAATAAAAAGGTAAAATTATTTTTTCCAACCTTGTTATCCTTTTGGCTATTACATATATCTTATGGTCTTGGTTCCTTTTATGGTTTATTTTTGATATTATAGAAGAAAAATTTTTTAAACAATTATAAAAAGTGTTACTTACTTTAAATATTGAAATATTGAATTTTTGTGAAATTATGGTAAAATATGCATAGATTAAAAGATTTTTCGAGAATGGAGGAATAAGATGGAACCAGAAATCTATGAAGAAGAGCTTACATTAGAAGATATAATACACATATTTAAAAAGAGGTTTTGGTGGTTTTTTGCAACAGTGGTGGTGACAATAGTATTAACATTAGTCTATTTGTTTACAACAACACCAATATATGAAGCGAGTGTTACTTTGAAAATTGAATCACAGCAAAGTAGCTCAATTTCTGATATTTTTTCATCGCAATTAACATCATCAAGACCAGAAATATCAACAGAGGTTGAGCTTATTAAAAGTAGAACGAATATAGAAAAAGTTATTGATGATTTAAATCTTGTAGAGTATTTTAGAAATAAAACAGACGATGAAAAAACTAAAAAGGAAATTAATAAATATAATATAATTAAAACATTATCAGAGATGATTACAGTATCTCCAGTAAAAGATACAAATATAGTAAAAATTTCTGTTCAGAGCGATGATCCTGAAATGGCAAAAAACATAGCAAACAAATTAGCAGAAGTATATAATGAATTTTTAAAGACACTTTCAAAAAATGAATATACTGTAAAAAGAGAGTTTATTGAAGAACAAATACCAAAAGTAGAAAATGAATTAAAAGCAGCAGAAGAAAGAATAAGAAAATTCAAGGAAGATAATAAGGTTTTTTTATTAGATGAAGAAGCAAAGAATATATTATCATTTACATTAGAGTACGATAGACAAATAAATCAATATAATCTACAATTACAGGAAACAAAAGCAAAGATAAAAGCATTTAATGATTTATTGAAAAAGGTTGATGAAAAAATAATCTCTTCGGAAACCATATCAACTAATCCGTTTATAAATCAACTAAAATCAAAATTAATCGATTATAAAGTAGAGTTAGCAGGATTGACAAATATATATCCAGAAACAGACCCAAAGGTAAAAGAAATAAAAGATAAGATAGTGGAAACCGAAAAATTATTAAAGAATGAAGTTTCAAAAATTGTTTCATCACAAGTGCAAACAATAAATCCAGCCTATCAGGATATATATTTACAATTAATAGAGGCACAATATACAACGGAAGTATTAAAAGCAACAATAGAATCATTGATAAAATTAAAGGAAACATATAATAAGAAATTTGCAAAATTGCCATTATTAGAACAGCAATTGTTAGAATTACAGAGAGATGTGAAAGTAAAAGAAAATTTGTATACATTATTACTTGAGAAATTAGAGGAAACAAGAATAGCAGAAGCTGGAGTTATTGGAACAGCAAAATTAATAGATTCAGCAATAACACCAGACAAACCAATAAAACCAAATAAAAAATTAACAGCAGCTATAGGTGGAGTTTTGGGAATATTTTTAGGAATATTAATAGCCTTTATAATGGAATATGCAGATAAAAGTATAAAAGATGAAGATGAAATAAAACGTATGGCAAAAGGGAAGATTATATTAGGTAGAATACCAACCTTTGAAATGAAAAGCAAGTATATGAATTCAGAATTAGTAGTATTAAATGAGCCGATTTCACCAGTGGCAGAATCAATAAAATTGACATCTGCAAATATAAATTATTCAGTAACTCCTGAGCCCAAAACAATAGCAATAACTAGTGCAGGACCTGGCGAAGGAAAAACTGTAAGTGCTGCAAATTTAGCTATATCTTATGCTCAAAATGGATTAAAAACATTATTAATAGATATAGATATGAGAAAGCCAAGAATAGAAAAGGTTTTAGGCTTAGAAAGGTTCAATATTGGAATTGTGAACCATATTTTAAAAGATGTGCCAATTGAAAGAATAACACAAAATTATATGGAAAATCTTGATGTAATTCCAGTAGGACCATTGCCGCCAAATCCAACAGCCTTGTTAACATCTAAAAAATTTGGTGAAGTAATGGATAAATTAAAAGAAAAATACGATAAAATAATAATAGATTTACCACCAATATTAGCAGCAGCGGACGCTTTAATAGTTGCAAAACATACAGATGGCCTGATTTTAGTAGTAAGAGCAGGAAAAACTCAAAAACATTCACTGAAAATAGCATTGGAAAATATTATTACATCAGATAATAAACTTTTGGGTTTAGTTATTGATGATATTAACGAAAAAAACTCAGGTTATTATTATTATTATTATTATTATTATTATGAGGATGGTCAAAAGAAAAAAAGGAAAAAAGAAAAGAAAAATGGTATAATTAAATAAAGGATGGAGATATAATGTATATTGATGTACATAATCATATATTGCCAGGTGTGGATGATGGATTGAAAACAATGAAAGAATCTTTAGAGATACTAAGAGAGTATAAAAAAAATAATGTAGATACTGTTTTTTTTACACCACATATAAATCATCCAACAGTAAAAACTGATATAGAAAAAATAAAAAAATCATATGATGAATTAAAACCATATTGTGATGAAGTTGGTATAAAATCATATTTAGCAAGTGAGTTATATTTACAACCAAATAATAATAAGAGTTTTATTCCGTTAAAGGATTACTTTGTATTAATAGAATTACCTACTAAAGTATATCCAATGTATTTATTAGATAAAATTTTTGAACTTCAGTTAGAAGGATATGAAGTAATTTTAGCGCACGTTGAAAGATATCATTGGCTTCAAGAAAATGAAGAATTAATAGAAAGATTAAAAACGATGAATGTATATTTTCAGATGAATTTAGAATATGTAGAAAAAGATGATTATTTTCTTAAAAATGATTTAATAGAATTTATAGCTACAGATTATCATGGAGAGAAAAGAGGAAAAATAGACTATTCTCTATTTGAAAAATATAAAGATATTGTAGAAAAAGAAAAAAAAATATTGAAAATAGATTAAAACCGGGCAAAGCCCGGTTTTTTGTATATAAATTATGTTATAATTATAATAGTGAAATTTGGAGGTGATATTGTGAAAAAAGTTTTAATTATTATGATGATTATATTGTCTTTAAATGTCTTTTCTCTGAATGTAAGCAGCGAGAATATATATGTTTCAAAGGAAATTATAAATATTTCTGATTTTTCAGATATAGGAGTATGGATAAGTTATTCTATTGATAAGGATTTATTCAAGATGAATATGCCAACTGCAGGTATTAATTTTAATGATAGGAATGTTTTTTTTACAACACAAAAAGTATTTTTTAGAACAATAAAATTAAAAGTTGGAGAAAGATATTTTAATGTTGATTTTGGTTATGATTTTGAAAAAAATTCTATTATGTTAGCAACAACAGTGAAAAAATATAAGAATGATTTAATTTCAAAAAGTTTTTCGTACTCATATAAATCAGTATTTAAAGGTGGTAGTAATTCACGAACAATATCTTTAACCAAAACGTTAATTCCGACAGTGGCAAAATTTTCATCTTTTTCTACAGGTTATAATAATATGGATATTTCTAATTATGGAGTTGAATTGCAACGATATTTCACAATACCGTTGGTTATTGGGGTTTCCAATTTAGGATATTCTCTTTCTTTACCAATAGGGGTTTTTGATGATAAGTATATTTCAGGCTATTTTGCATATGGTATTTTGTATAAAGATGAATTTTCTCCATTTTTTAATTTTCAAAGCCCTTTGAGAGTTAATAAAGCGGATTATTATATGGGATTGCAATTAAAAATGTCAAATGATTCAAACTTTTTGATTTATTTTTCAAAATTGAATATAGATAATCCTTTTACTATATTAATTACAAAAAACGGAGGTAGTTTCTTCTTTGAATACTGAAATAGGGTTATACATTCATATTCCATTTTGTAAAAGCAAATGTTTATATTGTGATTATCCATCCACAACTAACAATAGGATACAGGATAAATATTTTGAATATTTATTAAAAGAAATAGATTTAGTAAATTTATCTAATAAGATAAAAACGGTTTTTTTAGGTGGTGGTACGCCCACATATGTAAGTATAAAACATATAGAGAAATTGTTTAAAAAGATAAATGCTAATAATGCAGTTGAAATAACGATAGAGTCTAATCCAGAAACTTTAACAAAAGAAAAATTAAATGCATATTTTTCTTTGGGAATAAATAGATTGAGTTTAGGTATTCAAACATTCAACAATAATATTTTAAGATCAATGAATCGATTATATGATATTGAAATTATAGAAAGAAATTATTATCTTGCAAGAAGATATTTTTCTAATATAAATTTAGATTTTATTTTAGGATTACCAGGAGATAATATGGAAATCCTTGAAAACAATTTAAGATTAATAGAAAAATTACATCCAGAGCATGTTTCATACTACATCTTTGATGATGATCATAATACACCATTAAAAAGATTATTGGAAAAAGGGAAAATGCAACTTCCAGAATATGAATTTATTGAAAAAGGATTTGATTTGATTATAGATGAATTAAGAAAAATGGGGTATGTTAGATATGAGATATCAAATTGGGCGAAAAAGGGGTATGAGTGCAAACATAATATAATTTATTGGAATAATGAAGATTATCATGGTTTAGGGCTTTCTGCTGGAGGTCATATTAAAAATATTAGATATACTAAAACGTGGGATTTTAAAGAATACTTTGATAAGATAGATAATAATGAAATACCATATTATTATTACAAAGAAAATTCAATGATTGACGAATTTACTGAAGAGCTTTTTATGGGATTGAGGTTAATAAATGGAATTGAAATAAAGAAATTAAAGAAAAAATATGGTTCATTATATGAAAAGTTTTTCAAAATTCTTTTTCAAATGGTTTCAGACTTAATTATAATTGATGATAGGATTAGAATGTCAAAAAAGGGCCTGGATTTATCTAAAATGGTATTTGAAAAAATTCTGGAAGTGAGGGAAAATATATATGAAGGATAGGGTGGATGAGTATATAAAAAATCTAATTTATAAGGAGTTTCCAAAGAAGAACAATGATGAGGAATGGGACCAATATTTTATAAAAATAGCCTTTCTTGTTAGTGAACGGTCCTCATGTACTCATAGAAAAGTAGGAGCGGTTGTAGTAAAAGATAAGAGAATTTTAGCAACAGGTTATAATCAACCACCATCAGGTTTTCCACATTGTGATGAAATAGGTTGTATTAGAGATGATTTGGGAATAAAAAGTGGAGAACATCAAGAAATATGTTATGGTCTGCATGCTGAGCAGAATGCTTTAATGCAAGCTGCGAAATTCGGTATTTCAACAGATGGAGCGTCAATATATGTTACTCATCAACCATGTTCTATTTGCGCAAGATTGATAATTAATGCTGGAATAAAGAAAGTGATATATGGCGGTAATTATCCTGATGCATTAACTAAGTTATTTTTTAAACAAACGGGTGTAGAATTTAAAATGATGAAAAAATAGCCTTGGAGGTGTGTTATGTCCAATCAGAATTATTTTCAGTATCTTAGAAAGGATCGTCTTCCCAATGTTTGGTGTCCTGGATGTGGCAATGGTATTATCATGAAATCATTTATTGAAGCTGCTGGTAATCTTGGTCTGGATAAAAATAAGGTTGCAGTAGTGTCTGGAATTGGATGTTCTTCCAGGGTTACGGGGTATTTAGATTTTAATACATTACATACTTTGCATGGAAGAGCGATTCCATTTGCAACAGGAGTAAAGTTAGCAAGGCCAGATTTAGAGGTTGTTGTTATGGGCGGCGATGGAGATATGATGGCTATAGGTGGCAATCATTTTATTCATGCATGCAGAAGAAATATGGATTTAACAGTAATATTATTTAATAATAATATATATGGTATGACAGGTGGTCAATATTCACCAACAACACCACAGGATGCAATTGCTTCAACAGCACCATATGGAAATTTAGAGAATATGTTTGATCCTGTAAAAATGGCTATATCTTCTGGAGCGACTTATGTTGCTAGAAGTACGGTATATCATTATACTCAAAGTGTAAAATATATAGAAAATGCTATTAAACATAAAGGTATGTCTGTTGTTGAGATTGTTTCTAATTGTCATACATATTATGGACGATATAATGGAATGAGTAAACCAGCACAATTTATGGAATTTTTTAAGAAAAATACTATTATGTTAAGTAAAGCAAAATCAATGCCACATGAAGAATTGAAAGGGAAAATAATTATAGGTGAATTTTATAATGATGAAACTAGGAAAACATATCTTGAATCATATGAAGAATTAATTGAACAATTAGGTGGTGTTGTTAAATGAATTTAAAAGATCCAAAAAGCGTTAGAATCAGTGGTATGGGTGGTCAAGGAAATATACTTATGGGTTTGATTTTAGCAGAATCTCTTGTTAATGAAGGTTATTGGGTGGTTCAATCTCAGCATTATGGTGCGCAGGTTAGAGGTGGATTATCTTTTTGTGATGTTTTGTATTCTGATGAAGTAATTGATTATCCAAAAGCAGAGGTTTTTGATGTATTATATATTATGAATGATATAGCTTTTCCCCATTTAAGTATGGTGAAAAATAATGGTATAGTTTTTTATGATAGTTCATATATTAAAGCATTACCACAAACAGTATCTAGAATTACAAAAAAAATAGTTGCAATACCAGCTTCTAAATTAGCATATGAGGAACTCGGAAATACTAATGTTGCTAATATGATAGGTCTTGGAGCTATTGCGAAGAATTGTAGTATTGTAAAATTAGAAACGTTGATAAAGATAATGAAGAAAAGGGTTAATCCAAGGTTTTATGAGTTGGATGAAAAAGCTTTAAAAATAGGATATAATTATACAGATAAGAAATATGAAATAAAAACTAATGAAAATAATGGAAGAGGATTTTAATGAGAAAGTTTTCAAAAAGTTTATCTTTTGCGATTAAAGGACTTTTTGAGGTTTTTAACACGCAAAGAAATTTCAAGATTCAAACGGCCTTTGCATTAGGCGCTTTTGTTTTGGCATTTGTTCTGGATCTTAATGAAAGTCAGATTTTGTGGATAACTTTAGCTATTTTGATGGTTTTAATTTTAGAAACTGTTAATACTTTAATTGAGAGGATGATGGATTTAATTCATCCTCATTTTAGTCCTATTGTGGGAATAATAAAAGATTTAGGTGCTGCTGCGGTATTAATCGCAGCAACTTTTTCTATAGTCGTTGCAATAGTAATCTTTGGAGGTAGAATTTTTAATTGGCCGCCGAAATATGGTATAATTGTGGGTATAGCGTTTATAGTATTTATAATATTTGGAAGCAGATTAAAAAAATAAAGCTTTGTTTTGTAATGGTGGTAGATAACAGTTCAAATTAAATTAAAAAATATTATAAAAACCTCCTGTTTTTGAATAATTTTACGATATAACAAAAACAGGAGACGAAAAAATGTACTATTAAAAAATTAAAGAATTTGCAAAAATAAGAAGGGCTTGAATAAATTATTAGATAAAATAATAAATGAAGAAATTGATAAAATAGTTGTTTTATATAAAGATAGATTATTAAGATTTGGATTTGAATTAATTGAAAATATAGCAAATAAATTTGGAGTAACTATTGAAATAATAGACAATACAAAAAAAAACAGATGAAAAAGAGCTAACTGAAGATTTAATACAAATTATAACTGTATTTAGCAGTAAATTAAAAGGTAAAATAGCTCATGAAGCAAAAAAAATAATTCATCAATTAAAAGAAGAAGATAACAATGATAAAAACATATAAAATTAAATTGCGTGTAAATAATAAGGAACGAACAAAATTAATGGCTGCAGCAGGGACAGCAAGATGGGCATATAATTTTGCTCTTGCAAAAATAGAAGAGTACTATAAAGAAACAGGAAAAATCATTGGAGATAGAGCAATAAGGAAAGAATTAACACAATTAAAACAAACTAACGAATATAATTGGCTATATAAATATTCAAACAATATCACGAAACAAGCTATAAAAGATGCTTGTGCTGCATATAAAAGATTTTTTAAAAAATTAGCAAACAAACCAAAATTTAAGGCAAAGAAAAAATCAAAACCCAGTTTCTATGTAGATCCGTATAAAATTAAGTTTAAAAATACAAAGGTGCTAATAGAAAAAATAGGATGGTTAAGACTGTTTGAAAAAGATAAAATACCAGAAAGGGGCAAATATTATAATCCGAGAGTAACATATGACGGAATTGATTGGTATCTAAGTATAAGTTTCGAAACAGAGAATATAGAAGTTGATAATGGAAAATATACAGAAGGTATAGGAATAGATTTAGGAATTAAAACATTAGCAACTATAAGCAATGGTTCAAAATATGAAAATATAAATAAAAAACATAAAGTTAAAAAGATATTAAAGCGTTTAAAAAGATTACAAAGACAAATATCAAGGAAATACGAACAAAACAAAATTCAACATAAAGGAGGTGAAGTCCGTTACCAAAAGACTAAAAATATAATAAAACTTGAGTCAAAAATAAGGAAAATACATATAAGGTTAAAAAATATCCGCAATGATTATATACATAAAATCACAGCGTCTCTGGTGAAAACCAAACCAGAATATATAGTTGTAGAGGATTTAAACATATCAGGAATGATGAAAAATAAACATCTGTCTAAAGAAATACAGCAATCAAAACTATATGAAATTATCAGACAACTGGAATATAAAACAAAAAAACATGGAATAAAATTAATAAAAGCAGACAGATATTATCCTAGCAGTAAAAAATGCCATAAATGTGGAAAAATAAAAAAGGATTTAAAATTATCAGACAGAATATATATGTGTGAATGCGGATATAAAAACGATAGGGATTTAAATGC
>NZ_FQUI01000026.1 GCF_900129175.1 Marinitoga hydrogenitolerans DSM 16785 | reverse complement strand
TTCTGCTTTTTTAGCTCATGATATGGGTAGAGATGATTTACTTACTTCTATTAAATCAACTCGTTCTAATTTTGTTCGGAGATAATATACATACTTACTATATACTTACTATTAACTATTTTTATTATTTATTATTTTTTTGAAATTTCAATCTTTCAAATTAGCGAATCTTTTTGATTCATTCTTTTGGTTTATGCTTTTCATACTACTTTTCAGTTTGATTTCGTTCCTTTTTTCTACTTCTTTGTTTCCCCTATCTCTAATTTTGCTAATTTTTCCCTGTTTACCTTTGTGTAATCTTTTTTGCTTTGCCGTTACTTTCTTTTTCCTCTATTTTTGAAGATCCTATCTTTCTTAAAGAATTATATAAGTTGTTTTTTAAGTTATGATTTCTTTTATTTCGTTAATAATAACGTTATTTATCTTTTTTATGATATAATATAGTATACTAAATACAACATTTTTAAGTGAGGTTTTTTATGAATTACATAAATTCTTTTCTAAGCACTTATTATGGAAAAAAAATAATAATTTCTTTTACTATATTTTTCATACTTTATCTTTTAAAAAAACTAAATAATACCATTGTTTTAAAAAAAATAAAAGAAACTAAAACTAAATACTACTGGAATAAGACTTCCAATTATTTTATAATCTTAATAGGTGCTTTATTAATTGGAAGATTATGGTTTGAAGGGTTCCAATCTCTTTCAACATTTTTAGGTTTATTTTCTGCCGGTTTAGCAATTGCTTTAAGAGAATTGATAACTAATTTTGCTGGTTGGATATATATAATTACTAAAAAACCATTTATAATAGGAGACAGAATAGAAATAAGTGATTTTGCTGGAGATGTTATAGATATTAGTATTCTTAATTTTACTATATTGGAGATTAAAAACTGGGTTAATGCTGATCAAAGTACTGGAAGAATTATTCATATTCCAAATGGAATAATATTCAATCAAAATCTTGCTAATTATACCAAGGATTTTAAATTTATATGGAATGAAATTCCTGTTTTGATTACTTTTGACAGCAATTGGAAAAAAGCCAAAAACATTTTATTGAATATTGCTAAAAAACACGCTGAACATTTGAGTAAAGAAGCTGAAGAAAAATTAAAACAAGCTGCTGCAAAATATATGATATATTATAACAAATTAACCCCGATAGTTTATACAAGTGTTAAAGATAATGGTGTCTTATTAACTATTAGATATTTAATACATCCAAGAAAAAGAAGAGGGTCTTCGCATGAAATTTGGGAATCTATTTTAGAAGAATTCTCTAATAATGAAGATATTAATTTAGCTTATCCGAGTCAAACAATATATTTAAAAAAATGATCCAATTTTTGTAGGATCATTTTTTTAAATTATAACCAAGTCCGGCTGTTTTATTAGATTTTAATTTATTTATTAATTCATTATAATTTACATTATATTTCTTTGATAGTTCTTCTACTGCTTTTTCAATATTATAATTATTTTTTTTCAAAAAATCTGAAACTTCTTCATATCCAAATAATTCAATTAAAGGTGTAATTAACGTAAAAGATTGCATTAGATTTTTTGTACATCTTTCTTCATTTGGTTGAATTAAGTTTATATATTTTTTTAAAGCATATGTTGATTTTTTTAAAAATTCTATTGATTTTAATGTATAATGTATTATCATAGGAGTTAAATGATTCAACTCTAAATTACCTAAACTTGCTGCATTTGTTATTAAATTATCAAAAGCTATTACACTCATCGACAATTGTATTGCATATTCAGGAATTACAGGATTTATTTTCCCTGGCATAATCGAGCTTCCAGCTTGAATTTTTGGCAATATTACTTCGTTTATTGAACTTGATCCTAACAATCTAATATCATTAGATATTTTTATTAAATTCACAGCTAATGATTTTAATAACCCACTTACTTCTGAAAAAACATCCAAGTTTTGTGTTGCATCTATTAAATTTTCAGCTTTAGCTATTCCAATTTTTGTAACTTCTCTAATTTTATTCGTTATTTTTAAAATATAATTTTTTGGAGCTGCTATTCCCGTTCCTATTGCAGTTCCACCAATATTTACACTTCTTATTCTTTCTTCAACTTTATATAGTCTCCATCTATCTCTACTCAAAGCATCTGCCCATGCACCAAATTCTTGTCCTAATAATATTGGAACTGCATCCATTAATTGAGTTCTACCTATTTTTCGTATTTTAATAAATTCTTTTTCTTTAATTTGAATATTATCTTGCAAAATAATAATATTTTCAACTAATTCTCTCAATTCCTTTATTATAGCTATCTTCCCGGCTGTTGGAAATACATCATTTGTTGATTGGTGCATATTAACATGATCTAAAGGATTAACAATATATTCTGATTTTTCTCCGCCTAAAAGTTCTGTAGCCCTATTTGCTATAACCTCATTAACATTCATATTTATCGAAGTTCCTGCCCCACCACTTAATGGATCAACAACAATATCATTTTTCAATATCTCCCATTCATCACATGCTTTAATAATGCTTTCATAAATTTTATCATTTAAATATCCCAATTCATAATTTACAATTACTGCGGCCTTTTTTATCATAAAAAAGGCCCACAAAAAACTTTCATTAAACTTTTCACCTGTATTTGGAAAATTATTAAGTGCTCTAAATGTATGTATACCATAATACACATTATCAGAAATTTCAACTTCTCCTATAAAATCTTTTTCTTTTCGCACAATTACACCTTCTTTAATTCAGGAAAAATTTCTAATGCTCTATCTAAAACACCATGTAAATAAGATATTATAACTCCATAGTTGACTATCGGAATACTATACATGTTTGCGATATGTATTCTTCTTAACATATTCTTCCTTGTTAAAGTACATCCTCCACAATGTATAATTAATTTAGCATCTTTAATAATTTCATAATCTGGAAAATCCACACCTGCAAAAAATTCTATATTTAAATTTATTCCTAAATGATTTGTTAACCATCTTGGTATTTTGACTCTTCCTATATCTTCTGTTAATGGCCTATGAGAACATCCTTCCATTATAATAACTTTATCATTTTCCTCCAAATTTTCAATTGCTTTTATTCCATCTGATAAAACATTTAAATCACCTTTATGACGAGCTTCTAATATAGAAAAGGTTGTTAACGGTGTATCAAAATCTATATCAGAAACTACTTTCATAACACTCTGTGAATCAGTAACTACTAAATCTGGTTTTTGATTTAATTTTGCTAAAGTGTGTCTTAATTCCCTTTCCTTAGTTACAATCGCTATAGCTTCTCTATCCAATATTTCTCTAATAGCTGTAACCTGGGGCATTATCAGCCTACCTTTCGGAGCACCTAAGTCTATTGGTACAACCAAAACTACAAGTTGCCCCGGTTCTATTAAATCTGCTATTAAGGGGATTTCTTCATCATTAGGTGTTATTTCTGATATTTTCTTTTTTAAATATTCAATATTTTTGTGTTCTTTTGCAGATATTTCTACAATTTCTTTTGTGAACTCAATATAAGATTTTTTTATTTCTTCAATATTAGTTAACTCATCTATTTTATTTATCACTACTATAAAAGGAATGTTTAATTTATTAAAATTGTCGATTAATTTTTTCTCATATTCAGAAACTACATCTGTTACAACTAATAAAGAAATATCTGCTTTATATAATGCTTTATTCGCTTTGTTTATTCGCTTTTTTCCAATTTCATTTTCATCATCATCTATACCTGGAGTATCCACTAATGTAATTGGCCCTAAAGGAGCTAATTCCATACTCCTATATACTGGATCTGTTGTTGTTCCAGGTTTATCACTTATTATCGCTATATCCTGATCTAATATAGCATTTATCAACGTGGATTTCCCTACGTTTCTTTTACCAGTTATTGCTATATATTTTCTATATCCTTTCATTGGAGAAGCCATATTATGCCTCCTTTATGAACAAATTTCTTAATGTATATGGCGGAATAGACAATCCCATATTTATAATTTCTTTTGCGGTTTCAATAAGATCTACCTTTATTTTTTCGTCATAAATATTATAATTTTCTCTATATTTATCAGGTGTTAAATTAACCATAATAACATTACACCCACAATTCAATGCTTTAAATTGATATTTTCTATCTATAGTTCCAAGTGCCGTTGTCGCTGGCATCTGCGCATATGGTATAGCTAATCTAGTTGCAGCATATGCCTTTAACGTCAATTCCGCTGAACCATTTTTATAATTTTCTAATGGCGTATTATGTGTAGAAATAAACGGTCCCATGCCTATCATTTTTATATTATGCTCTTTCATAAAAATAATATCTTTTGCAATATCTTCTAATGTTTGACCAGGAAGACCTATTATATTACCAGAACCTGTTATATAACCTAAATCAACAAGATGATCTAACAGTTTTATTCTTAAATCATAATCTTTATCTGGATGAATACTCTCAAATATTTTTCTATTTATTATTTCATGCTTTAATAATACCTTTGAAGCTCCTGCCTTTCTAAATCTTTCATAAGCTTTTTTACTCCTTTCACCTATTGATATTGATACAGCTGTTTTTAACTCATGATGTATTTTATAAATTAATGCTTCTAATTCATCATCACTATAATTATCATCTTCTCCAGATTGTAAAATTATCGTTGTTAATCCCATTTCTACTCCATTTTTTGCTATTTGAAAAATCTCATTAATTGGTATTCTATATCTATTAATCTCTTCATTTTGAACTCTAATACCGCAATAATAACAACTTTTTTTACAATAATTACTAAATTCTATAACTCCCTTTAATGTAACTATATCAGTATTCAGAATTTTATTTACAATATCTGCAACTTTAAAAATCTTTTCTTTTATGACTTCGTCTTTTAATGATAATATCCACAGTATTTTCTCATAATCTAATGTTTTATTTTTTATGAAATAATCTATAATTTTATTTATTTCTTCTGGCATTTCAGTTTTAATGTCAACTAATCTTTTTGTTAATTTCTCAAATCTTTTTGAAATTATAATCACCACCTAAAAGTATAAATCTCTTTCGCCATTTTTTACTTTTTCTATTTTTTCAAGTAACTGCTCTTTTAAAGGATTATTTTTCATGTTTTTTATTTCTTCTTCTATTCTTCTAATACCAATTACTTTTGTCCTTTCTGGCGCATAATCCTCAATATATTCTAAAAATGTTAATATTGCGTTTGGAGTACAGAACCTTTTTACAAATCCCGGAATTGCAAATTCCATAAAATGTTCTCCTGTTCTTCCTAACCTATAACACCCTGTACAAAATGAAGGTAAATAACCTTCTTCAGCCAATTCTTCAATAATCTGATCTAATGTTCTATTATCACCTAATAAAAATTGACTTCTTTTAATTTTTTCATCATCTGTTTCATGATAACTACCTACGCCTATTGATGAACCTCCATCTATTTGAGACACTCCAAATTTCATAACTTCATTTCTTATCTCTACTGGTTCTCTCGCAGTTAGTATTAATCCTGTATATGGGACAGCCAATCTTAAAATTGCTACCAATTTTTTAAAATCTTCATCAGATACTGCATATGGTGGCTTTTCTGCAATTGGGGTATCTAAAGCTGGTTCCATCCTTGGGAAAGATATAGTATGTGGTCCAACATTAAATCTTTCTTCAAAATGAATAGTGTGATACAATAAACCCATAGCTTCAAATTTCCAATTATATAAACCAAACAAAGCACCTATACCAACATCATCTAATCCCGCTTTAAATGCTCTATCTAACCCATATAATCTCCAATGATAATTGGATTTAGGACCATTTAAATGATATTTTTTATATGTCTCATAATGATATGTCTCCTGGAAAATTTGAAATGTCCCTATTCCCACTTCTTTAAACAACTTATAATCTTTTACTGTCTGTGGCGCTGCATTTACATTTACTCTTCTAATTTCCCCCTTACCTAATTTTGTATTATATATTGCCTTAATCGTTTCTGTCATAAATTTTGCATCATATTTAGGATGTTCTCCAAATACAACTATTAATCTTTTATGTCCCTTATTTTCTAAAGCTTTCACTTCTTCCACAACTTCATTTATTGATAAACTTCTTCTCTCAATAGCATTATTTGTAACTCTAAAACCACAGTACTGACAATTATTAATACATTCATTACCTATATACAAAGGTGCAAATAAAACTATTCTATTACCATATATTCTTCTTTTCAATTCACGCGCACCTTCAAAAACTTCTTCGAGCAAATCTCTATCTTCAACATTAAGTAATATCGCCATTTCTTCTGGATCAAGTCGATTTTTATCTAAAGACTTTTGTATTATTTCTCTTACTCTAACGGGATCTGGATTTTTTGTTTTTTCAAGTAATTCTTGGATTTTTTCTTCGGGAATAAATGATTTTAAATTCTCTGAATCTTTAATAAAATACATACTCTCACCTCATATCTTTAAAGTATTTGTTTTTACTTTAACTGACTCTATTTGACCTAATTTTCCTGAAAGTGCTCCCAATTCATCTGTGGTCATCTCTACTACTAAAAATATTATAGCTATCCCTTTTTCTTTCATCGGATATCCTACTCTTAATAAAATTTTTTCTCCGTAATTATGTAAGATATCACTTACCTTTTGATAAGCTAATTCCCTGTTATACACAATAATAGATATTGTACTAATTTTATCTTCCATAAAAAATCCCCTTCCTTTCGTTTAACACCAAGGAAGGGGAATATATTATTATTCCTTTAATACTCATCCCCTCCCTTGATGTCAGAATTTCTTCCTTCATCTCAGGAGAATTTATTCACTTTTAATTGTGATTATTATAACATTATATTGTTACGAAAAGATTAACTAATATAAAAAGAATAGCCCGAAGGCTATTCTTTATTCTACATCTATTTCTTTTTGTGATTCCCATAAACCATGGATATTACAATAAGAATGCGCTATTAATGTGCCTTTTTTATTAAGTTTTATATGTGTAACAACATGAGGTTCAGTTACAGCTGGACCAAATTCAAATCTTCCTAGATGAACTGTATTAGGATCTCCATCATAATGAATATATAAGTCAATCCAGGAAATATGATGCTCAACAGTATTAGGATGATGGATATCTTTACCAACCTGAACTTCAACTTTAAATAATTCATCAGATTTCACTTTATCCGGAGTATCTATTACAGGAACATGTTTTTCACTTTTAAAATCAGCACTTTTAATTACATCGCCTAATTTCATTATTACCCACCTCTTTTAAATTTTTTAAAATTCTTTGAATTTTTCTGCTGGTGCTCCACATACAGGACATTTATCTGGAACTGTGTCAAATGTAGTATATCCACATATTTCACAAATAAAAATCTTTTTATCTTCTAAATCATCGTTATTTTTTAAATACTCATGCGCATCATTATACATTTTTTCATGTATTTTTTCTGCTTCCAAAGCAAAATGCGCACTTCTTATAGCTTCTTTTTCTTCTTGAAATTCTGATGCATTTTTATATACTGGATACATTTCTTCAATTTCGAAATGCTCTCCAGCAGCTGAATCTTCTAAATTTGCATCCACTGCTCCTAAATATCCCAATGCTTTAAAATGATTTCTTGCATGAACAAATTCTGCATATGCTATAGCTCTCCATAATCTTGCTAAATTTTTTTTACCCTGAGCTTCTGCATCTTCAGCATAAATAGAATATTTCATGTGAGCTTTTGACTCACCACAAAAAGCATCTTCTAAAAATTTTCTTGTCATCTCTCTTTTAACCATATGTTCCACCCCCTATATAATATATATTACAAAATTAAAATTATTACAAGATAATTCTATATTTTTTATGTTAAGATCAAATTTCCAAAAAATTAATTAAAGATTAAGAAGATAATTATCAAAATAGAACAATTTTTATGTTATAATATATTTCAGAATAATTTTAGGAGGGAATTATGGAAAGAAAATATAAAAATATTCAATTTTATAAATTTTGTTCTTATGGATTTTTAAAGAATTTGAGATTTTTTGAACCTTTTTTAATTCTTTTTTTCTTAGAAAAAGGATTAACGTATTTCCAAATTGGTATCTTATATTCTATAATGAAAATCGCAACAAACATTTTAGAAATACCAACTGGAATTATTGCAGATTCAATTGGCAGAAGACGATCTATGGTTTTTTCTTTTTCAAATTATATAATTTCATTTTTTATCTTTTATTTTTCTAAAAATTTCCTTTTATTCTCCTTTTCAATGATATTATATGCTTTCGGAGAAGCTTTTAGATCAGGAACTCATAAAGCTATGATTCTTGAATATTTAAAAATTAAAGGTTGGTTTGATTTGAAGGTTCATTATTATGGGAATACACGATCTTGTTCTCAAATAGGTTCAGCTATTTCTTCACTTTTAGCTGCAGGTATTGTATTTTATTCGGGAAATTATCAATCAATATTCTTGTTTTCTATAATCCCTTACGTTTTAGATTTAATTTTAATGTTTACTTATCCAAAAGAGCTTGATGGTGAGTTAAAAGAATTTAATTTAAATAATTTCAAAGCTTCTTTTTCAGGTGTTTTAAAAGAATTTGCTGTATCATTTAAAAGTTTTAACTTATTTAAAAGTGTTTTATTAACTGCTACTTATAGCGGGTATTATTCTGCTGTTAAAGATTTTTTGCAACCTATATTAAAGGCATTCGCTCTTTCTCTGCCAATATTTATAACACTTGAAAGCGAAAAACGTTCATCTATTGTGATCGGTATTGTGTATTTTTTACTTTATTTATTAACATCGTTTTTTTCACGAAATTCTGGAAAATTTTCCGAACGATTTAAAAATTTATATATACCTTTAATAATTACTATGAATTTGGGTTTTTTATTTGGAATAATAAGTGGATTTACTTATCACAAAGGATTTATTTTTGTTTCTATTATTTTTTATCTTGGAATATATTTGATTGAAAATCTCAGAAGACCTATTGGTGTTGCTTATATTTCAGAAAATATAAATAGTAATATTTTAGCTTCTGTTTTATCCGTAGAGTCACAACTAAAAACTATTTTAGCAGCTATAATAACTCCAATTATTGGTATAATTGCTGACAAATTTAGTCTTAGCACTGCATTAATTATAATTTCTTTAATGTTTTTAATGGTAAATTTTTTACTTTTACATTTATCAAAAAAAACATCCCACTAAAAATGGGATGTTTTTTTATTTATTACTTTAAAATCCCTAATTCAACGTGAATATTTTTCTGTTTAGGCAAAATTTTTATTACTTTTGGATTGTATTTTTTCTTAAATACAGTTCTATCTAAATAAGCTATTATTCCATATGCTCCACTCATTCCAAATAAACCAACAATAAATGATTGTATATCGTTTTTCGTTATATAATAAGCTATTAACAATAAAATTAAAAAGGAGAGAAGAGGAAATCCATAAATTATAAAGGAGATTTTAGAAATTGAAAAATCTGGTATTTCAACTATTACATAATCACCTATAGATGGAATTTCATCAAACTCTTTCTTTTTTATTTTCATCGTTCTTTCATTATTACCACCTGTTAAATTACATGCACCATTTAAAGAACAGCTTTCGCAACTTGAACTTCTTGTACTTATTAAATTAACTCTTTCTTCATCTATTGAATCAACCAAAAATACTTCTCTCATCTTACTCCTCCATATCTAAATTAATAATAATTTTTGAAATTATTGTATGTTTACATCTATTTATAACTGCATAGCTTTCTTGTGAAAGAAAATATGCTTTTATATATGTTCTATATCTTTCTACCTCTTCTTCCAACGATTTATCTATCTGTTCTAAATATTCACCATCAAGAACCTTATTTAATATATCATATTTTTTTTCATCTATCATACGAGGTTCTCCTCCTTTAACAACTTTTGAAACTTTTTCCTTGCGTAATGCAATCTACTCTTTACGCTTCCTAAAGGTTTATTGAGCTTTTTAGCTATTTCATCATAACTTAAACCATCAATATCTCTTAACTTTATTAACATTCTATCTTCTTCAGAAAGATTTTCCATAATTTTTTTTATTTTCTCCATTTCCATTTCATCTAATACTTCACTGGAAACATTTACATCGGCTTCTGGTTGAATTCCAATTCCTTCAGTATAATTCTCTGTTAAATCAATATTTTCAACAGCGTATTTTTTCTTTTTTCTAATATAATCTTTTCCAACGTTAATAGTAATTTGATATATCCATGTTGAAAGTTTCGAATCACCTCTAAAAGTATGAATGCCTTTAAATATTTTAAAAAAAACCTCTTGAAGAGCATCTTCTATTTCACTTGGATCAACAAACTTTTTTAACGTTACATATATTTTAGGTGCGTAAGTATTATATAATTCTTCAAAAGCTTCTTTATCCTTTTCTTTTAATTTTTCAATTAATTTTTTTTCATTCAAGAAAAATCACCTCTTTGCGGTTTTTATTTATTATACCACAAAAGAGGCTCCTACTATATCTTTTTAGACTATAAAAATTATATTTTGTTCAATTTTACTTAACTTCAAGTATTATATTTTGTAAATATAAATTTTTTAAATTTGATAATAATATCGGTTTTTCTGGATCTGATATGTCATATATTAAAAGTCCATTTTCTCCATCTGCAATGTATAAATAATTATCACTAATATATCCTCCATAACAAAATCCTTTTGTATCAACAGCTGATAACAATATAGGTTTTTCTTTATTTGAAACATCTATTAAAGAAAATCCTTTTTCACCTTCCGCATAAAAAACAATATTACCATCAAAGAAAACTCGAGCCCATTCTGATTTTATATCTACCTTAGAAATTAATTTTAAATGTTCTTTATCTTTTACATCAATTATTTTTAATCCAACACCTCCGTCTGCAAGATATGCTATATCATTTTCAACTACCACATTATATGCAAAACCATCTGCATCAAAATAACTTAATAACTTAGGTATTTTCTCATCAGAAACATCAACAATAACAAAACCATCATATCCCATAGGAATATAAGCATAATTATTTTCTACAAATATTCTTCCAGAAGCACCTTTCAATTCAAGATAACTGGCCGAAGTTAAAGAATAATCTTTGTTAATTTTTGCAATTTCCATTCCAGAACTTCCCTCAAGAATATATGCTATATTATCTTTAACAAATATCGAATAAACTTTTCCAAATGTTTTTAGTTTTCCAACTTTTATTGGATTTTTTATATCACTAATATCTGCAACAACAACTCCATTTATCCAATCTGCAATATATGCATGTTTATCTCTAACATATAAACCTACCGCCCAGCCTTCGGTATAGACATGATTAACAATTTTAGGTTTTTTAGGATCTGATACATCTATAATATACATACCAATTCCACTGCCTGTAGTATATACATATTTTTTATTATCCGTTATTTCTTCAAATATTCCAACTGTTGCTTCTTGAGTTAAAATACTGGATTCAACGGTTACGGTGGTACTTTCCACAGTTACCTGGGTTGACAATTCAGAAATTTCTTCTGAAATTAATATTTTTTTTGTGGAAAAATTCCATATTGAACTTTCTTTTTGTTCATCTCCTGATTTGGCTATCACTTTCCAATAATAATTTTTCCCAAAATCTACTGAAACATCATAAAACTGATATCCCAAATTTTGAGCTATTAAACTCATATTTTGCGGCTCTACTCCCAAATAAATATCAAATAATGCTTCTTTACCTTCATATTTCCATTTCAAAGTTAAATTTGTTTCTAACTCGGTTGCACCATTTGTTGGAGTTGGTTCAAACGGAACTCCAAGTTCTTTAACAGATTTTGTTTGAAATGCCCAAATATCACCGTATCTGATTCCTCCATGTCCATCTTTTGCAACTACCTTCCAATAATATCTTGCATCTTCCTTTAAATTAACTTCAATCGATGGCTCTTCAAGAGCAGTTGCTATTGGTTTCATAGTATCTATTGATCGCCCTAAATAAACATCATAATATATTTTATCACCGTCTAAATCTTCACTTTTCCAATTTAAGGTTATTATTAGCGGAACATTTATTTCTCCATCTTTAGGATTTGGAGAATGCGGTTTCAAAGGTATTGAATTTTCTGTACTAAAAAACCAAATATCACTATCTGTAGCATCTTTTTTGTCTTTTGCAACTACTTTCCAATAATATGTTTTATTATAATTTAACACTTTTGAAAATGATGTTTCTGTTAAGTTTGATGCTATAGGAGTTAATTTATCTTTTTCAGTTGATAAATATATGTCATATGTTAAAGAATCTCCATTTGGATCACTTGCATTCCATGTAAAAACAGCATTTACCGGAATCTCTGTAGCTCCATTAATTGGAGAATATAATTCTGGTATAGATGGTGGGTCATTTTTAAAAACTATTGGCAAAATAACAACACCTGTCATTGCTAATATAAATGCAGATATAGCTAGTATTATAAATTTTAATTTCAATTTTAATCACCTCTATGTATTTTATTCAATTGATTTTTCCATATAAATGAATATTATTCCTAATAAAATGAAAAAAATGCCAACCAAAAAATGGTTGGCATTGGTCGGGGCGACTGGACTTGAACCAGCGACCTTTTGCGCCCCATGCAAACGCGCTCCCATCTGCGCCACGCCCCGAATGAACTGCAAAATATTATATCATATTTTATTTTATCAGTCAATACTACTTTATTTGACATTTATTTTTCATTATTATATAATTTTATATACAATCTAATGTTTAAATAATTTTTTTATGGGGATGATTGTAATGGAAAAACATTATAATAAACTGCGTATAAAAACTTTAGAACATCTATTATTACCTATTATTTTCTTTTCTTATGTGTACATTTCTTATGGAATTGTTATACAGGGATTTGTATCAACAGAAATCCAAATTTATTTTAATATCAATCAAAATATTGTACCTTTATTAAATATACCCATTTTTTTGGGGACTTCATTAGGGTTTTATATATATATTTATAATTCCAAAATTAAATATAAAAAATTCTTCTATTCGTTTTTAATCATGTCTATTTTTATAAATCTATTTATTATAATATTAAGGAACTTTCTCTATTTTATTTTAGCACGATTAATTTCAGCTATGGGCTATGGAATACTTTTAGGATACCTGTTTAATTACTATTATTTTTATAAATTACAGTTTAATGTGAAAAGTATTTCATTAGAATGGAGAAATCCTTTCGGAATACTTTTAGCTTCTCTTTTTTCTTATTATTTTGTACAAATATTAAGTTGGAAATCCGCTTTTTATTTTCTTTTAACCGGTATTTTTGTAATTATAGGAGTTAGTTTTTTACCAAATATTCACAATATACAAAATATGCAAAATATACGATTTTCTCTCTTCAAAAATTTATCCAAAGAAAAAAAATTTTTAGTAATACAATTTATGATTATTTACTTTATCATTGGTAATAATTTTTATATTTTGGTAATGAATATAAAATATCTTTTAGTTTCTCTTTTAAACAATCATATTGTATCAAATATATATTTAATACTTTTCTCATTATCTATTATTTTGGGATATTTTATATCTATTTATTTATATAAAAACTTCAATCTCAAAACTTTAATTATATTATTAAATTTACTTTTAATTTTTACTTCTTTTCTAAGTTTAAATATTTTTTCTTATAATCAAGAAATCTATTTTATATCTTCAAATATGATCATTCAAACTATATTATGGAATATTTTTTTAATATATAGTATAAATTATTTTGACACTTTTGAAATTTATACTGTAATAAAATTAATATTTTTCATGTTTTTTTTAGGTGGTATTTTTTCTTCTTTTTTTTCCTTTCTGATGTTCAAAAATCTATATATTAACATTTTTTTATTAATTATAATATTTACTATCTTATTTATAATTATGTTTTTAATTTTATCCAAAAACTATAACAGGCACAATCATTTCATGAAAAGATAAACCACCATGTTTTCCTTTTAAATGAACAAAAGAACTACCATATTTATACACAAAACTATAATTGCTTTTGGAAATCATAACATAATCACCAACTCTCTCTTTATATTTAGAATTCAATTTTGCTCCGAATAAATTAATTCTTTCTGCTTCATCTATATCTATAAGATTGCCAAAATCTTTATATCTAGAATTAAAAAATTCATAAAAATTCTTTTTGTTTTTTGTGTAAAAATACATCATTCTCATTTCTCCACCAGGTGGAATCCACAAGTGTTGGGATATTTCATTTTCATTAGAAAATCTTAATTCTTTTGTTAACGGGGTTTCCAACATACCATGATCTGCTGTAATAATAATAGCAATGTCTTTCAATTCTTTTTTACTTATTTTATCCAAGAATTCATATTCCAACATTTTTAAAAACCAATATATTTGCGATTTGTACTTATTATCGTTTGAGCCATATTTATGACCTATTCCATCAACGTATCCATAATAAGCAAATTGAAAAGATTTTTCTTTTTTATCCATAAAATCTACAAGCTTATCGTAAACCATCCCAAACATTTCGACCAATGATTTATATCCCTTTATATTACTACCTTTATTATGGATTTTGCTTAAACCGCTATTAACAATATCCGCATGCGTATGCGTGAAAGTTTTTACACCTATAGTTTCTAAAATTTCATTTATCGTTTCAATTTCTAATAAATCATTTACTAAATAAGGTTCAAATGCTCCCTTCCCACCAAACAACGGAGAAAATTCTATCATATTTACTAATGCTCCCAATTCTTTTAAAAATAAAATATAACCTAATATTCCATGTTCTGCTGGAGGTTTAGCTGTCATAAATGTTGTAATTGCATTTGCTGTTGTAGAGGGAAAAATTGATGTCGCTGGAAAAAATTGATGCTTACCTAAATATTTAAAATCATCCTTTTTTTCTTTTAACACAAGTTTAAATGTGTTATAGCTCATTGCATCAACCAAAAATAAAATCACATGTCTTTTATTTTTATATGGTATAGGATAAGGTTCATAAAATGGAGAACCTCCAAAATTATCAATAATCCAATTTGAAATATTTAAAATAGAGTATTTCTCATAATGAGGTAATATACCCAATCCTTCTATTTTATTATTATATATTTCTTTAAAAATATCTTTCCACATATATAAATACACCACGCTTTCCAAATTTGTATTTTAAATTTATTTCAATATTTTATTGAAAAATGTGTATATCCTTCTAATGGGACTACTTCCTCTTCAATATCCTCAACTTGTGAAAAACCATTACCATTAATAATGTATTCTTTTAATCTTTCATGATCTTCAATATTACCTTCAGCCCATATAACTACACTTCCATCAGGCATATTCATAACATATCCCTTTAAATTTAAGTATTCAGCTGTTTTATTAATAAACCATCTAAATCCTACACCTTGAACTCTTCCATACACTTTGTATCTTTTTGCAATCATTTTCTCCCTCCGCAAAAACAGAAATTTTATTTATATTTTACCATTTTTAATCTTAAAACGTCAAATTTTAGTTTTTTTCTGGTATACTATAAATAAGAAAATAAAATTTTGAAAGGGGGAAGTATTATATTATGAAAATAAAAATTTACTTTTTAGCTGTATTTTTGCTATTTTCCATTCTAATAATAGCAAATAAATCCATTTTTATCAATAGCAATGAAGAAGGTGTCAGTTTAGTCAATTTTGATAATGTTTTATCTCCAAAATTGATAGCTTCCTATCCTAATATTCTCAACATAAAAAATTTGCCAGTATTTTTTGATTCTGAAGTTACTTCTTTTTTTGTTGATGACAATTTTATGGTTATAGGATTAAAATCAAATAAGGTTTATTTTATTAACTTAAAAACAAACAAATTTCAAATTTTTAATCTAAAAAATTATCCAACTCAAATAAAAAAATATGAAAATACTATTTATATTTCTGTATATAAAAATGAAATTATTCCTTTTGAAATAAATAACGGTAGTGTAATAAAAAAATTAAGAATAAATTCTATTGGGGATACTTTTGATTTTGATTTTGCTGATAATTATTTATATGTTGCTGATGGCATAAAAGGCTTAGCTATTTATTCAAAAGCAAATGGTTCTTACAAATATATGAGACATCTGAAAACAGGTGGAGATGTTCAAAAAATTTATATTGATGGTTCATATCTTTATACATTAGATGGCGCTAAAGGTATCTCAATATTTGATATTTCATTTAAATTGCTCCCATTTTTAGTAAAAACTGTTGATACTGGTGGAGGAGTCAGCTCTATTTTAAAAAATGGAGATTATTTATATGTTACTGACAAATGGTATGGTTTAGAAGTTTTTGATTTAAATTCCATTAATAAACCTGTTGAAAATAAACAAGAAAAAATTAAACCTATTTTTAAACATTATACTTTAAATACTCCCGTTGATTTGAAAAAATTATATGATAATTATTTATTAGTTACCGATGGCTGGGGCGGATTAGAAATATTTAATATATCAAATCCAAAAAGACCAGAATTAGTAAAGATTTTTAATAATCATACAGATTTACAAGGCTTATATGCAAATGGAAATTATCTATATGCTGCTGATAAAAAAGATGGTTTAATAATTTTTGACATATCAAACCCAGAAAATCCTGTAGAAATATCATCAAAGAAAACATTAAATTTAAAATTATTACCTAAAAAATTGGAAAAAACATTAAATGATGCTGTAAGTGTATATGCTGAAAATAATACAGCTTTTGTTGCTGACAGACAAAATGGATTTACTATCTTTGATATTTCTGATATTAATAATCCCAAATTGTTATCAAACTATGTTGATGTTAAAGAAAACAACAATGTCATATTAGGATATACAAATAATTTTATTATCGAGAATAATATTGCTTTTGTTGCTGACGGTTATAAAGATCTTATTATTTTAGATATCTCAAACAAATCAAAACCAAGTATTATATCTATAAATAGAGTAATGGGAAGAACTATGGATGTCGCTAAAAAGGGAAATTATATTTTCTTGGCTACTGACGATGTTGGATTTGAAATTTTCAAACTTAATAACGGAAACCAAGTTAAGTACTTATCTCCTAATTTTAGAATTAATGGTTTTGCAAAGGATATTGAAATAAATGGAAATTATGCTTATATTGCTGTTGATTGGAAATATACTGTATTAAAAAATAATACTATTCCTGTAGGAAACCCTGGGATATACGTTATAAACATTAAAGACCCAGAAAAACCTGTTATTGAAAAAGTAATAAATATAAAAAATAGTGGTGTTTTGAAAATAAGAATATTTAATAATTTGGGTTTTGTTGCATTAGGTGAAAATGGTTTTGAAATTATTGACTTGGAAAATGGAAAAATATTATCTTCAATTAATACACCGGGAAATACAAAAGATTTATTTGTTAAAAATAATTATCTTTATATTGCTGATGGAAAGAATGGTATGATGATATTTAATATTCAAAACCCACAAAAACCTATATTCGTTAAAAAAATATTTTGGGGAACATACGGAAAAATCCAATAAGGGGAGGAATCTTTTATGTCTAATTCAATTGTTTTATTTGAAAATGAAAATCACAAATTTATTTATTTAGGTGTTGAAAAAAATAATTTAGAGGGTATTTTTACCAATCAATTTCTTATTATTCATAATAATGAAGGCGTTTTGCTGGATCCAGGTGGAGTTCATGTTTTTCCAAGGGTATTATCCAATGTTTCAGAACAAATAGATACAAAAAATATAAAAGCTATATTTTATTCTCATCAAGATCCTGATGTTTCATCAGGCGTTGCTTTGTGGAGTTCCACCTTAGAAAATGCTAAAATTTATATTTCTAAATTATGGGAAAGATTTCTTCCACATTTCGGAGTGTTTGATTCATCTATTTTGGTACCAATTGACGACAAAGGCGGTAAAATTACTTTTTCTGATGGATATTCTTTAAATATTATTCCTGCACATTTTTTGCATTCATTGGGGAATTTTAGCGTATACGATTCTATATCTAAAATACTTTTTTCTGGTGATATTGGTGTCGGTATTGTCCAACCATCTGAAGAAAAAATATTTGTAGAAGATTTTTCAAATTATAAAGAATACATGGAGGGATTTCATAAAAGATATATGGCTTCAAATATAGTGGCTAAGAAATGGGTTAATATGGTTTCAAAGTTAGATGTTGAAATGATGATACCACAACATGGTTTGCTGTTTAAGAAAAATGAATATTTAAAATTTTTAGATTGGTTTAAAGATTTAAAATGCGGTGTTGATATTATAGATAGTATTTATTAGGAAGTGATAAAATGGATAATTACAAACGTCTTAAAAATATTATTGAAAAAATCGCAGAAAGTATCTATCATGAAAATATATTAACTTCGTTTATAGAAAATCTTGATGATGTTGTTGGAGAACGTTTTGAACAAGCATCTGAATTAACACAAAGTGTTGGTAATAAAATAATTAATGCTATTGATAATACAGAAATTATTACAAAAGAAATTGAAGAAATGTCCATTCATAGTGAAGAAGAAAAAAAAATTTTATCAAACAATAATAAAAATATTATTGATAATTTAAGTAATATTGGAAATAATTTAGGTGAAGTGAGAAATGATGTTGCTGAATCTATTAATATGATCTCTGATGCTCTAAATAATTTTGAAGAAGTCATTGAAATTACGGAAAATATAAATAAAATAGCTCGTAAAACAAATATGCTTTCTATTAACGCTTCAATAGAAGCCGCCAAAGCTAAAGAACACGGAAGAGGGTTTGCTGTTGTTGCAGAAGAAATACAAAAACTTTCTACAGAAACTAATGAAAGTGCAAAAAAAATAAATGAAAGAATAAATATACTTTCAAAGAAAATAAGCGATGTTTTGGAAAAGATAAACTATATTTCAGATCTTTTCAATACAGTATCAGAAATTACCGAAGATTCTTTGGAAATTATTGAAAGAAATGAAAATTTCCTTGATAAATTAATAAAAAATCTGCATTCAAATTCCGTATTATTAGAAAATAATATTGGAAATTTATCTGTTTCTAAAGAAGAAATGTTAGATTTAATAAAAACAATTACAACACTTAATTCTGTAATTAAAAATGTTTTAAATATGCAGAAAAAAATAAAAGATATAAAAATATAACAGCAGGCATAAGCCTGCTGTTAATTATATCTGTTAATTATATTATGATGGTTCTCATTATATCTGCTAATTCTATAAATGATTCTTTTAATGATGCTCCACCAACTAATCCGCCATCAATATTAGGCTTTGTGAATAATCCAAAATAATTATCAGGTTTTACACTTCCACCATATAAAATAGTTATTGATTCTGATGTTTCTTCATCATACATTTCGGATAATAAATTTCTAATATAAGCATGTACTTCTTCTGCTTGCTCTGGAGATGCAACTCTTCCTGTTCCTATTGCCCAAATTGGTTCATAAGCTATAACTATTTGTTTAGTTTCTTCTTTAGATAATCCATAAAATCCTTCTTTTATCTGTTTTTCAACAATATTAAATGTTAATCCTTTTTCTCTTTCTTCTAATTTTTCACCTATACAAAATATAGGAGTTAAATTCTTTTCCAATGCTTTTTTTATTTTTTTATTTATTAATTCATCAGTTTCACCAAAAATATTTCTTCTTTCAGAATGACCTAAAATAACGTATTTAACTCCTATTGATTTTAACATATCTGCAGAAACTTCCCCTGTAAAGGCACCATTATTTTCAAAATACATATTTTGAGCTGATACTTTAATATTGGTACTTGATGTTAAATCCACAACTTTCTCCAATGCTATATATGTTGGTGCAACAACCACTTCAAATTTCTTTTCTTTGCCAATATTTGCTGTTAATTTTGAAATAAATTCTGCCGCTTCTAAATTTGTTTTATTCATTTTCCAGTTTCCAGCTAAAATATACTTTCTTTTATTTATTTTTTTTTTGATGCAATACTTGCTATACCTGGTAATTCTTTTCCTTCTAAAAATTCTAAAGATGCTCCTCCACCAGTAGATACATGAGAAACTTTCCTTTCTAAACCAAACAATTCTATTGCTGCTGCACTATCTCCACCTCCAATAATAGTAACAGCACCCTCTTCAGTAATATCAGCTACCATCATTGCCACTTCTTTTGTTCCTGTTGCAAAATCTTCTATTTCAAATACACCCATTGGTCCATTCCATACAACAGTTTTTGCACCTGCTAATTTATCTTTAAATAATTTAATGCTATCTGGTCCTATATCTAAGCCCATCCAACCTTCATCAATTCCTTCTTCAACTTTTACAATTTTTTTCTCAACACCAGCTTCTAATTTTTGAGCAATTATTGCATCTATTGGAAGAACTATTTCTACACCTTTCTCACTTGCTTTACTTAATAATTCTCTTGCTAAATCAACCTTATCTTCTTCAAATTTTGAAGAACCTATTTCTTTTCCAAGAGCTTTTAAAAATGTAAACATCATGGCTCCACCAATTAAAATTTTATCTGCCTTTTCCAAAAGATTATTAATAACTCCTATTTTATCAGAAACTTTTGCTCCTCCTAAAATGACTATATATGGTTTTTCTGGATTTGCTGTGGCTTTTGATAAGAATTTAATTTCTTTTTCCATCAAAAAACCTGCAACACTTGGAATAAATTGTGCAATACCAACATTTGAAGCATGTGCTCTATGTGCTGTTCCAAATGCATCATTAACGTGTATATCTGCAAGTTCTGCCCACTTTTTTGCTAATTCTAAATCATTTTTTGTTTCACCTTTCATATATCTTGTATTTTCTAATAATAAAACTTCCCCTTCCTTTAATCCCTCAACGGCCTTTTTCACTTCTTCACCTATCACTTCTGGAACAAACTTAACCTCTTGATTCAATAATTCGCTCAATCTTTCAGATACAGGTTTTAATGAAAATTCTGGTTTAGGCTCACCTTTTGGTCTTCCTAAATGGGATAATAATATAACCTTTGCTCCTTCATTTAACGCATGTTTTATTGTAGGTAAAGCAGCTTTTATTCTTTTATCATTAGTGATTTTACCATCTTTCATTGGAACGTTAAAATCTACTCTCATTATAACCTTTTTACCTTTTAAATCTACATCTTTAATTGTCATTTTTTCCATAAATTTCCCTCCTTTTTATCATTAAAGGGGACTTATATAAGTCCCCTATTTTCATTCTTTTTATTACATTAAGTCTGCCATTTTTTCTGCTAATTTTACAACCATTGCTGAATAACCATATTCATTGTCATACCAGGAAGCAACTTTCACTAATGTACCATCCATAACTTTTGTTAAAGTTGAATCAAAAATACCTGCAAGCTTTGTTCCTATGATATCAGAAGATACTATCATTTCTTCATTATATCCTAAAATTCCTTTCAAATATGTCTCTGTTGCTTCTTTTATAGCAGCATTTACTTCTTCTGCTGTTGTTGCTTTTTCAACAACTATTGTTAAATCTGTAATAGAACCATCTGGAGTTGGAACTCTCATTGCTATACCATCTAACTTTCCTTTTAATTCAGGAATAACAACCCCAACAGCTTTTGCTGCACCTGTTGTTGTTGGAATAATATTAACTGCGGCAGCCCTTGCTCTTCTTAAGTCACTGTGTGGTAAATCTAATACTCTTTGGTCATTAGTGAAAGAATGTACAGTTGTTAACAAACCTTTTTGAATTTTGAATTTATCGTTTAATACTTTAATTACTGGGGCAATAGAATTTGTTGTACATGATGCATTTGAAACTACAACATGATCTTTTGATAATAGTTCATCATTAACACCCATTACAACTGTTAAATCAACTTCACCTTTTGCAGGAGCTGTAATAATAACCTTTTTTGCACCTGCTTCAATATGTGGCATTGCTTTTTCTTTATTTCTAAATACACCTGTTGATTCTATAACAATATCTACTTCTAATTCTTTCCATGGTAAATTTGCTGGATTCTTTTCTGCAAATACTTTAATCTTTTTACCATTTACAACAAATCCATCTTCTTCAACTTCCACAGTTCCATCAAATTTTCCATGAACACTATCGTATTTTAATAAATGTGCCAAAGTTTTTGGATCTGTTAAATCATTAATAGCAACAACTTCGAACTTTTCATTTTTCACCATTTCCCTAAACACAATTCTCCCAATTCTCCCAAAACCGTTAATAGCAATCTTAATAGCCATTAATAAACACCTCCTAATTTATGATAAATGATTGTTATTTTTTTCTCTAATGATATTATAACCTTCTTATTTTAACAATAGCTTTATTAAAATAAAAAATTATCGATAATTATATTTAGATATTGTTAATTACATACCAAAATTTAATCCTCCAAGATATTTTTGAGATATTTTTTCCGTTTCTTCTTCTTTATATAATTTTGCTTTTTCTAAAGCTTCATTCGTTGCTGCTATTATCATATCTTTTATTATCTCAAATTCTTCATCTTCTAACTCATCAGAAATTTCTATATCTTTAACTCTTAGATCTCCTGTAACTATAACCTTTACGACTCCACCACCACTGGTAGCTTCAAATTCTTTAATAGATAATTCATTTTCAAATTGTTTTAATTCTTGTTCCATTAATTCCTGAGTTTTTTGAGCTTCTTGCATTAATTTCATAATATCATTTTTTTTACCGCCAGATGATTTTAAACTCCTACCACCTAATCCTCTAATCTTTTTAGCCATATTTTCCCCTCACTTTTCTACTATTATATATAAAGTATTATTAATAATCGCTTATCAGTTATATTATACCATAAATCTCAATTTTTAATGATTATGTTTAAATAAATTAAAAATTCTCTATTTTTATATGAAAAATTTTTCATTGATCAAGAACATAAATTTTAACATATGTCTTTAATCTCCTAATATTAACCACTCTTTTTCGGATTATAAAATAGATAAGCCGCCCTTCTGAGGCGGCTTAAATTGATTATTATTAATATGCTGGCATATCTGGCATTTCAGGTGCTTTTTCTTCTTTTGGCTCATCTACTACCAATACTTCTGTTGTTAATAACATTGATGCAATTGAAGAAGCATTTTGTACAGCACTTCTTGTAACTTTAGCTGGATCAATAATACCTTTTTCAAACATATCAACATATTCATTATTTAATGCATCATATCCATATGAAACTTCATCTTTTGCCAATACTCTATCAATTATTATTGCACCATCAACACCTGCATTTAATGCAATTTGTCTAATTGGAGCTTCTAATGCGTTATATACAACTTTTGCTCCGATTAATTCGTCTCCTTCTAACTCATTTAATAATGGTTCAACAGCTTTTTTAGCTCTTAATAAAGTTACTCCACCACCAGGAACTATACCTTCATCAACTGCTGCCCTTGTTGCTGATAATGCATCTTCTATTCTGTGTTTCTTTTCTTTTAATTCTGTCTCTGTTGCCGCACCAACTTTAATTACTGCAACTCCTCCTGCCATTTTTGCAAGTCTTTCTTGTAATGTTTCTTTTTCATATTCTGAAGTTGTATTTTCAATTTGTGCTCTTATTTGTTTTATTCTTTCTTTTATATTTTCTTCAGAACCTTTTCCACCAACAATGATTGTATCATCTTTTCTCACTTTAACCATATCTGCTCTACCAAGATCATTTAATGTTATATTTTCTAATGTTAACCCTACTTCTTCGCTTATTACAACTCCACCTGTTAAAATTGCAATATCTTGCAACATTGCTTTTCTTCTGTCACCAAAACCAGGTGCTTTTACAGCTACTGATTCTAATGTTCCTCTTAATTTATTTAATACCAATGTTGACAATGCTTCACCTTCAACATCTTCAGCAATTATTACTAATGGTTTACCAGCTTGAGCTACTTTTTCTAATACAGGAATTAAAGGTTTCACTGTTGAAATCTTTTTATCTGTAATTAAAATATATGGATCTTTCATTATTGCTTCCATTTTCTCTGTATCTGTTGCGAAATATGGTGAAATGTAACCTCTATCAAATTGCATACCTTCTGTGAAATCAACAAATGTTTCCATTGTTTTTGAATCTTCAACTGTGATAACTCCATCTTCACCAACTTTATCCATTGCATCAGCTATTAAGTTTCCAATTTCATCATTATTAGCTGAAATTGATGCAACATGTGCAATATCTTCTTTATTAGATAATTTCTTGCTCATGTTTTTAATCTCTTCAACAACTTTTTCTGATGCTTTTTGAATTCCTGTCTTCATTAACATTGGATTAGCACCAGCTGCTACATTTTTCAAACCTTCCCTAATCATTGCTTGAGCTAATACTGTAGCTGTTGTTGTACCGTCTCCAGCAACATCATTTGTTTTAGAAGCTACTTCTTTAACTAATTGAGCTCCTAAGTTTTCGAATTTATCTTTTAATTCGATTTCTTTTGCGATAGAAACACCATCATTTGTTATTGTTGGAGAACCCCAGCTTTTTTCTAAAACAACATTTCTACCTTTAGGACCTAATGTTATTTTAACAGCATTTGCAACTTTATCAACGCCTCTTTCAAGAGCTCTTCTTGCTTCTTCTGAAAATACCATCATTTTAGCCATTTCACAACACCTCCTTAGTCTTCATATTTTGCTAAAATATCGTCTACATCAATTAAAATATAGTCTTCATCATCGATTTTAATTTCTGTTCCTGAATATTTTGCAAAAATTACATGATCACCTACATTAATTTCTACATCATCATCTATATTTCCAACAGCAACAACTTCCGCTCTCATAGGTTTTTCTTTTGCTGTATCTGGTAAAACTATACCACCTTCAGTTTTCTTTTCTTCAATAACAGGTTTTATCAATAATCTGTTACCTAATGGTCTTACTTTCATTCATATCTCCCTCCTTACTCAATTTTTATTTTTTAGCAGTCAAAGTATCCGAGTGCTAATTTCCGATTAATATGATACCCTTTCTTGAAAAAATATTCAAGTTTGATTATAATTGATTACGGCATGTTATTTTAAAATAAAATCGATTAATATTAATTTTCTCTTTTTTTCTTTATATTCATTTTTTCTTCCAAATTATTTTATTATTTCTATCATCATATATTTCTTCAATATCTTCAGGTACAGTCAAATTCTCTTCATACTTTTCTAAAACTTCTATTATTAAATCTTTTGGTAGCGATGAAACAACCCACAAATCACTCAACAATATTCTATTATCCTTTACAGGTGCTTTAATTATCGAACTTTCAATCGCTTTTAAAAATATTGATAAATCTTCTTCTTTGTAATAACCTTTTCCTGTATCTGTACCATAATTTATAGGCATCTTCTTCCCTCCTTTGTTTTTTATCATTTTCATTATACCATTGATAAATTTCTTTATAATTAAAAATATCTTTACAAACAAATAACCAGAGGACTGACCCCTGGTTATTTTGTACTTTTTCTCTTTATAAACTTTGTAAATAGAGAAATTCTAATTGGGTGTATATTTTCATTTAACATTAGCTCATATAAACGTTTAAAAGCTATATTACCCATTTCTTGTTTAAAAACTTTTACCGTTGTTAAAGGCGGATTATATCTTTTTGCTTTTGGTATATCATCAAATCCTATTATAGATATATCTTCAGGTATTTTAACATTATACTTTTTCAATTCATCCATTAACCTAATAGCTGTCATATCATTCGAAGTAAAAATGGCGTCCACTTTTTCATTTTTTATGATTTTCTTAACAACATAACTCATATTATTATTTACATCATCATACTCATAATATTTCGGAATTAATCCGTTTGATAACATTGCTTCAGTATATCCATTATATCTACTTCTAAAACCATATGAATTTAGTGGACCATGTAAATGCAAAATATTTTTCATTCCATGTTTAATTAAATAATTCACCGCATAAAATGAACCATCAAAACTATCTGGCAATATACTATCAATTTTTTCTCCAATAATATAGTGATCTACTAAAACCATAGGTTTACCTAATTTTCTATATTCTTTTATAATTTCCTTTGTAACATCACCACTCACAAGAATATATCCATCATAACCCTTTTGAGGATTTTCTAAATGAATATTTTCTTCCTCAATCCCATAAAGTGTTGCCATACCTTTTATTTCTTTTAATATAATTCCATAAAATTGACCAATTTCATCAGATTCATCTTTAATCAAATCCATTCGCTTACTTATACAGATAGCTATTTTAAAATTTTTTTTACTATTTGCCAAAGCTTTTGCAGAAAATTTTGGTTTAAAGCCTAATTTTTCTATTGCATATAAAACCCTTGCTCTTGTTTCTTCACTAACATGCAGATTGTTATTTAACACTCTGGAAACTGTAGCTTTGGATACCCCAGCCAATTTGGCAACATCCATTATTGTTGCCATATTATCACCTCATATGTTTTCATATATTATTTAAAAGTCTTTTTATTATTTCTTCCAACGTTTTAAAACCAAATTCTTTTTTTCCTATTCCGAAGTTTTTGTTTACCATTTCAAAATATTTATTTTTATCAAACAAAATTTTTATTATTGAATTAGAAGCATCTTCAAGAATTTTATTGTCAATTTCCATTAATCCATTCTTTTTTATATATTTATTTCCTAAACTTATATACTCTAACCCTGAAAATTTTATATCTTTTAAAAACACATCATACTCAAACAAAACTACAGGCTTTTTTGCAATAATAGCTTCAAGTAATTGATTCCCCCATCCTTCTAAAATTGAAGGATAGGTTATTATATCTGAAACACTATAAATATCCCAAAAACTCCATATCCCTTTTTCTACAAAATCATACATATCAATTATTTTTACATTTAATTCTTCTGCTTTTTTATAAAGTTCATTTTTATATTCTTCATCTTCAGACATACCAGAAAATACTAAAAAATTTTCTCCATTATATATTTCATCATTATATAATTTTTTTCCAACATAATCTTTCATTTTATAATTGACATTTTCCATTAAATCTATTGCCAATTCAATTGCTTTTCTTCTTGTTATTCTTGTAGCTTGTAAAAATACTACACTACTTGAAGGTATATTAAATTCCTGTCTAATTTTATTATTCAGTATTTTACTAACTTCAAAAGGTTCATCAAAATTCATAACATTAGGAACAATTGTTGAATTAATATTTTTTCTCTTATACAATTCATCTTTTGCAAAAGAATTAATAACTACATGTTTTATATTATTCCCAACAGATGGACAATATTTTATTAACAGTTCTTTTATTTTTTCAGTAGTTGGATGTAAGAAATATTCTCTTTCCCACCAGAAATCATGATGATGAGAAATAAATATTTTTTCTTTATTTTTATCTGCATATTTTTTCAAGGCTATTGCTACTGGCAAATAAGCACCTAGCGACCATACATTATTTGAGATTATTATATCATATTTACTTAATTTTTCATTGAATATATGTAATATTTCAGTGCTTTTTAAATCAATCAATTCAATCAATTCATTCTCGGAAAAATCCTCTAGTTTTTCAAAAGAATTTTTATTTATTAATTTATATTCTGGTGTTTCAAATCCTATTTCTTTGATATAAACATCTACGCCATTATTATTATTCCCTGCAACAATATCTACTTTATGCCCTAATTTTTCTAACACTTTTTTCCATTTTTCCATTTCCAATGAAACTCCATCCATTAAACCTCCTCGATAATGTAATAATGCCACATTCATCTTTATCACCCTCTTACTCTTTTTTTATTGTCAATATCAAAAAGCATTATTCTATCCTCATCAAAACCTATATTTATTACATCATTTGGTTTATATTTCGGAAAAGATGGTGCAATTATTTTAACTATTTGCTCCCCAATTTTAAGAGCTATAATTTGATGAGATCCTTGAGGTTCTACAACTAAAACCTTTTCTGTAAAATACGATTTGTCTTTTTCATCAACTATTTCAAAACTTTCTGGCCTAATTCCTAATATTATTTTATTTTTATTATAATCTTTTAATATATTTTTTATTTTATCTGGTAAATAAAATTCCAAATGCTCATTGAAAAACTTAACTTTTCCTTTTTCAACATTTATATTCATTTCAAAAAAATTGGTAGGTGGTGTTCCTATAAATCCAGCTACAAATATATTTTCACTATCAAAATAAACATCATCTGGTGTTCCTACTTGTTCAATATGCCCATCTCTCATTACCACTATTCGGTCTGCCATAGATAATGCTTCTGATTGATCATGTGTTACAAAAATGGTGGTGGCTCCTGTTTGATTATGAATAGCTTTAAGCTCTGTTCTCATTTTAACTCTTAATTTTGCATCTAAATTAGAAAGAGGTTCATCCATCAAAAATATTTTAGGTTTAACAGCTAAAGCTCTGGCTAAAGCTACTCTCTGTCTTTGACCTCCTGATAATTGACGTGGATAACGATTTAAATATTCTTTTATTTTAACCATTTCAGAAACTTCTTTTACTATTATATCCACCTCTGATTTGGACATTTTTTTCAGTTTTAGGGGAAACGCAATATTTTCATACACCGTCATATGAGGCCATACTGCATAGCTCTGAAAAACCATACTAACCTCTCTTTTCCTTGGCTCTAAATAAGTAACATCTTTACCATCAATAAAAATTTTTCCAATAGTTACCTCTTCCAACCCTGCTATCATTCTTAAAGTTGTTGTTTTTCCACATCCTGAAGGACCTAAAAACACTACAAATTCTCCATTATCTACCTTTAAGTTAACATCTTTAGCTCCCCAAACTGTTTTTCCATATTTTTTTGAAAGTTGGATAAGTTCTAATGTAGCCATATCTTATCTCTCCTTATCTTTATTATTTATACTCTCACTCCACCCCACATTTGAAGTATATAACGTCTAATAATTAAAGTAAATATTACAGCTGGAAGTGCCAAAGCCACGCCACCTGCTGCACTTAAATTTATTAAACCCTTAGCTCCTACCAAAGTTTGATAAACCACAACAGGAAACGTTGGGTTAAATTGTGTTAAAACTATAGCTTGAGCTGTTTCTGCCCAGCTACCTATAAATGCATACATCGCACTCGCTGCTAATCCTGGTAAAGCCAAAGGAAGTGTAATTTTCATAAATGCACCAAACCTTGATGTTCCAAAAACCATAGCTGCTTCCTCCAACTCAACTGATATTCCCATAAATATACTTGCTGTTATCCAAATCGTCATTCCAATTTGCCCAACAGAATACACCAAAGATAATCCAATAGGTTTATCGTAAAATCCCATATTAATTAAAATAATTACCATTGGCATAGCTATAGAAATACCCGGAAACATTCTTACAAATAAAACACTTAATTTCAACATATTTTTTCCTTTAAAATAATATCTTGCAAAAGCATATCCAGCCATACCACCTATAGTTAAGGAAATCAAAACTGTAAGTGCTGCAACCTGTATACTTCTTATTAACGCTGGAAATGCATCGCTTGTAACTCTAAAAAATGTTACATAATTATCGAATAATTTTTTGGCAACCTTAAAATGGACAGTTCCAAGTTTATCAAAATCATCTTCAATTTTTTTTAATTCCACTTCAAGCGCTTTTATTTCTTTATCTTTCTTATTTATTTCCTCTTTTATCTGTTTCAGAAGTTCATCCATACCTCCCATTTTTTCCGCTATTTCCATTTTTTCTCTTAATCTACCAATTTCAACATTTAAAAAATTTATCTTACTCTCTAAGTTTTTTTTATTTAAATTTAACACTTTTAATTCTTTTGAATTTTTCTTTGTTAATTCTTTTACTTTCTCCAATTGATTTTCAAATAAATCCTTTTTTATATGGCTATTTGTTTTTCTTCTAATAAAAGTTTGTAATTCATCAAAATCATTTGTTTCAAGTATTGTCACATATGCTTCTTTTGAAGGACTGTATACACTTATTATGTATTTATCATTTTCTGATAACTCAAGACGAAATTGATTAAAAAATGAAGGGACTAATCTTGTAGGCCAGTCATATGCTTCCTGATCAGACATTAGAGAAATAGTTACCAAAAAATAAATAGGTGTTATTATAACAAATATAATTCCTGCAATTACTATATAAAATAGTGTTGAAGACACTATTTTTTTAGGAGATTTTATTATATTCATTGAACATCACCCTTTTCAAACGCACCAGATACTTTAAGATAAATTATAGAAACAAACGAAACAATTATTGAAACGATTACAGAATAAGCTAAAGCCACTCTATAAAATCCTAATATTTGTTCTTTATAAAAAACTACTTCTTCTAAAAGAACAGGAATTCTTCTATAACCATATATCATTACAATAATTAACCAGACTTGAATTGCTGAAATTATTCTTAATATTAAAGCTGTTTGAATACTTGATTTTAACATTGGAAGTGTAATTTTCTTTAATACTGTAATTTTTGTACCACCAAAAATATATCCAGCTTCAATAGAATCTTTTGGTATCCCTTGTAATCCAGCTAATAAAATAATCATCATAAATGGAATAACCTGCCATGCATCTATTAATATAATTAGCATCAGAGATTGAAAATCATCTCCTGCTAAAAAAAGAATTTTTTGATTGGCATCTATTATTCCAAAATGGTATAATAAACTATTTAACCACCCATAGGAAGCAAAACCACTTGACCACATTGCACCCACTGCTACTGCCGGAAGCGACATTGGTATAAGAGCAATAGATAATAGCAATTGAGCACCTTTAAATTTTTTATTTATAATTAATGCTAATAATAACGAGATTACAAATTCTAAAGTTACAGATATAAAAACAAATATAGATGTGTTAATAACAGCTTTTTTAAAAAAAGGATCTTTTAAAATCGTCAGATAATTATTAAATGTAAAAATATTATTTTCATCAAAAAAACTATAAATTACAGCAGTTAAAACCGGTCTTAACCAAAAAATCATATAAAATAATATTGTAGGAGTAATTAATAAATATGGAACCCATTTCTTTTCTAAAGTATCTTTCAAACAAATCACCCCTTTATTAAAGGGGCGTTTTAAGAACGCCCCTTCCGCAAAATTATTTATTTTCTCATTGCATCAATCTTAAATTGATATAATTCCATTAAATCTGGTTCAAACTTTTTATCCTCTAAAATCATTTTCTTGAATAAATCATCATAAACTAATTTAACTTGACCCCAATCTTTCCAGATAGGAGCAATATATGCCAATACTCCCTCATTCATTACTTTAACTGCATTTTTTATAATTATGTCTTTAGAATCATTTCCCAAAAATTCCAATGCTTCATCAACAGGAGGGATAAAACCTCCAGTTCCTTTACTTGCTTTTAACATTATATCTGGTCTTGTCATATATTCCAAAAATTTCAAAGCTAAATCAAAATGTTTTGTTCCTTTAACTATAGCGAATCCACTTGTTCCTGCTACTGAACCTCTTCCAGCTGGTCCTTTTGGAACTGGCGCTACAATAAACTGTGTTGGATTACTATTATAAACTTCTCCAACACGAGCACTATGAGCAACTGTCATCCAGGTTTCTTCTCTTTTCATAGGTGGTCTTGTATCATCATATGTTTTTATAGAAGGTGAAAATGCATCTTTCATTTTGTATAAAAGATACCATGCTGCCATAGAACCAGGGTTATCAAGATCTGGCCAATCTGCTCCATATGATAAAGCTATAGCTCCAATTTGATAAATAAGAGATTTCATTGGAACACCTGTTACAGCAAATTTTCCTTCCCCTTCTGCTCTGGCAACAATATTTGCCCATTCTGCCAATTGTTCCCATGTCAAATTATTTATATCAATCTCCTCTGGTTTATACTTTAAAGCTTTCTTATTTATCAATGTTAAATATACATCTGCACCAACAGGAAGAAAATACCTACGCCCATTAAAAACAGTCATTGAATCAAATCCTTTAGAAAATGTTCTATCTGTCCATTTTGAAACAAATGGTGTTAAATCATATACATATCCTTTATCTACTGCTTTTGGCATATTAGAAGCATAAAGAATTATTACATCTGTTGTTACTTTATTGGTTTTTGTCTGAACATCGATTTGATCTAATATACTTTGATCATCCATAGTTTGGAATCTAACTTTTACACCATACATATCTTCGAAAGGTTTAATAATCTCATTAATAATAAACTCTTTCTCTGTTGGTGGAGTCCATAATCTTGATGTTACTACTAATGTTTCCACACCAAATCCAACAACAATCAAAGAAATAAGCATAAAGATAACAATAAACTTTTTCATTTTCATTCCCCCCTCGTATAATTAGTATAGAATAATTATATTATTGTTATTGATTATTATTATTATTTATATGCTCTTTGAAAAGTAAATATATTTTATTTATATTGATTTATGTGTTTTTAGTTATATGTTTTATATTAGTAGTTTTCTATTGAGCATCTTTTTCAGTATTTATTTTTTGCTTGTTTTTAAGTTTTACCTCTGGTAAAATAGTTTTAGATAACATCCCCCTGAGACTTGTTCTCTTAAAAAAGATTTCTAAACTAGAGTATAGTTTTTCACTTGCCGGAAAATGTC